>JAWKNO010000003.1:1800000-2100000 GCA_041391665.1 Bacteroidia bacterium
AACCGCCGCAAAAATCATCGTCAGCCACCGGTAACGTCGTTTGGTTACGCCAAGCAACCCCAGCATTTCCCAAAGCCCGGCCAGGGCGACGAGGGTACAAAATGCCCAGAGTCCGTAAGGGGAAAAAATAATGGCAGCAATCGTTACAGAACCCGCCACCAATGCAGTAAGGATCCGTTGTACAAGGTTATTATTCATGGGTAATCTGAAGGGAATCAGGTGATTTGTATAGTTTTGTAAAAATCCACAGCAGGATGCCGGTGGCAACCGCAGAAAGCAAGACGATCTCCCAGTCAATACCTACCCCTCCCACAAATGGGGTAAAGGCGGTACTATTGGTTCCGGAAGAAAAATAGACCAGCAAAATTGTAGCAGCATTGTAGCCAAAATGGGCAATAATACAGGGAAAAAGGCGATGTGTTGTATGGAAAAAGTATCCAAGCAGCCAGGCCAGCAAAAGACGGGAAAAAAAGCTAAGAAACTGAAAATGGGCAAAACTGAAGATAATCGCCGCTGTCCATATTGCAATCTGAGGACTCCAGGTATCGCTTAGTCTCTTTTGTAAAAATCCGCGAAAAAACAGCTCTTCACATACCGCAGGCAACAATGCAAAAATGAATAAATTGACAAGTAGCGTACTGATTTTTTGTTCTCCCAGGATCACCATCAGGTGTTCCTGACTTGCCGTCTCCTCACTGGCCCATTGAGACAGCCACTCTTTCCACATCTCAGGCCAAATGCTTAATTCCGGAGAAATATGCACAGCCTGAACGAGCGGAATACTGGTGAAAATAATGAGTACGGGTAGAAAAACAGAAAGCAGGGGAACTGGTTTGTGAAAACCCAGAACCTGCGGAAATATGCCCATCAGCCATGTCATCACCAGCCCACCTACCCCCCAGGTTACCACCTGACTGATGGCCTGCATCAACCTGAAGATCTGTATTCCGTCAGGGTGAATCGCAAAGTTCCCTGTAAGGATTTGGGTAAGCTCACTGAAGTGAAGCCCATAAAACCCTGTCATGATTATTCCCGCAAGTGGCAACAGAACAATCAGTCCCAACGTGTATAAAAACAGACTGAAGAATAAGGCCAGCCTGAGGTTTTTACTGATATGTATTTGTAGAGAATCCAGGGTATTCACAGTAAAATTTTCGAATAAGATAGGTGAATTTATATTTTTCCGCACTATAAGCCGGGGAAATTACAGATAACAGGATGAAGATTAAATCTTTGCGTGTATTTTTGTGGAATTTCCTGAAGCAGATTGTCTTATAAAAAAACTCCGGCGGGGATGGCGTAGGGTCAGGAAATAAATGGCAGATGTATATATGGTGAAAATCGGGAATATAGAAGTAGGGGAATTTCCACTATTGCTGGCGCCAATGGAAGACGTCAGTGATCCGCCTTTCCGCGTTTTGTGCAAGGAATTGGGGGCAGATGTAGTTTATACAGAGTTTATCAGTGCCGAAGGCCTGATCCGGTTTGCAGAGAAAAGTATGATGAAACTGGATATCTATGACGAAGAGCGTCCGGTAGGCATCCAGATATTTGGCAGTGAAATCGAATCAATGCAGGAATCTGCACGGATTGTAGAGCGCTCACAACCCGAATTTATCGATATCAACTACGGCTGCCCGGTAAAAAAGGTCGCATGTAAAGGCGCAGGCGCAGGCATTTTGCTCGATATTCCCAAAATGGAGCAACTGACCCGCGAAATCGTCAACGCAACCCACCTTCCGGTGACGGTCAAAACCCGCCTCGGCTGGGATGACAATACCATCAGGATTCAGGAAGTAGCGCTCCGGCTTCAGGATGCAGGGATCAAAGCCCTGACCATACACGGCCGCACGCGGATGCAGATGTACAAAGGCGAAGCCGACTGGACGCTGATCGGAGAAGTCGCCGCACACCCCGATATCGAGATTCCTATTTTTGGGAATGGCGATGTCGATTCTCCGGAAAAAGCCCTCGAAATGAAACAACGATATCCGGTAAATGGAATCATGATCGGCAGAGCGGCAATCGGTTATCCCTGGATTTTCCGGGATATCAAACACTTTTTCCAGACAGGTGAACATCTGCCAACCCCTTCACTCGCAGAACGGACAGAAGTCTGCCGCCGTCACCTCGAAATGTCTGTCGAGTGGAAAGGAGCGCTTACGGGAATCCGCGAAATGCGCCGCCATTATACCAACTATTTTAAAGGACTTCCAAACTTCAAAACTTTTCGGATGAAACTCGTATCTTCCGAAAATCTGGAAGAACTCAGAGATACACTGGATCATATAAAAACGGTGATTGCACCTGAATATGATCAGGAACAAGCTTTTACAGAGACAGAAACCAATGAACCCGCTCTGATCAATATTCGCTCAGGAACGGATGTGATGGAACGACTGAAAATAACGAACAGTTGAAATGAATTTTTCCCCGGTTTTTCAATTTTCACTGTTTATTGCTTAATTTATCGCTAACTTGCATATCAGGATTGTGTATTAAATCAAATTCTCAAATATTATGGAACGCCGATTGTTGCTTTTGGGTCTGATCCTCGGTTTTTCACTTCGCGCCGCCTTTGCACAAGGGGGAGAAGTGGACGTAACCAAGCTGACAGCCGACACCAAGACCTTCATCTTCAGCAATAACAAGAATACGGTCAAAGGTTATATCTACGAGCAAATGGAGCTGCAAACCTCCTGCTGTGGTAGCGATCGTATTTATCTGGAAGTGAAAATTGACCCATCGGGTTATGTGCTCTATGTAAAGCCCCTGACAGGCAAAAACGATTGTTTTAAGCAGTCAGCCATTGACGTAGTCAAAAATATCAAATGGGATGCGTCTGACTTCAAAGGACCTAAGTCGGTTTACTTTGAAATCAAACCCAGCATTGACTGCTCAGCAGAAAGAGGGAACACCTACACCCAGGTAGAAATAAACAACAACCCGCTCCTCGACAAAATGGGAAATCCGACAGGTACTTCCGGTAATCCGCCAAGTATCGCTTCAGGAACACAACCCCAAACCCAGCCGCAGACTCAACCCCAGACACCCAAAACTGAGCCTGCGGTTGATCCCAATAAACAAATTGCTTCCGGTGATCCGGTAAAACCTACCACCCAGCCTCAGACTGAGCCTGCCCGTAATAATGGTCAGTCCGTAGGTGTTCCCGGAAGCCCAGGAAGACCAACCACGCAACAGGAAAACCCTCAGACAACAACGCCTGCTACTGCTGCCAATACTCAGCCTGTAAAACCGGAAAGTGACGAGCTTCGCGAAGCCCGTGCCCGCGAAGAAGCTGAAAGAATCGCGCAGGAAGAAGAAATCCGCCGCCTCAAAGAGCGTATGGAAAAACTCCGGGCTCAGGAAGAAGAAGCTAAAACGCGCCGACTCGCCGCTGAAAAACAGCAAAGGGAAAAAGAAGAGCGCGAAAAAGCCCGTCAGGAACAAATGGCCGCTGCAAAAAACAGTAAGCCAGAAAGTGGTGGCAATAGTGGTTCGGGAGGAGGACTTTTTCTCGATGAAGAGCCAACAAGTACAGGCAATTCCGGAGGTTCCTTCCCCACTGATCCTCCCGCTGGTGCTTCAGAAGAAGATCGTATCCGCAATGAAATTGCTATGCTGGAGCAACAAAGACGCCAACTGGAAGAATCAAGAAGTGCCCGCGACCGCGAACTCCGCGACAAAGAGCAGCAAAACCAGCGCGATAATCAGGAACTCCTCAAAATTGAAGAAGAAATTCTGCGCAAACAGGAACTGGCCAACCAATCCCGCGAGCAACTGGAACTGGATCGGATGGAGCAGGAACGCCGTCGCGTAGAAGATCAGCGAGTCAGAGAGCAGGATGCTTACCAGCGGATGATGGATGAAATCAAGAAATTACAGGACGAAGCAGCCCGTAAAATCGCTGATCTCGAAAAACAAAAACAGGATCTCGACAACCTCGCCGCTGCCAAACAGGCCCGCGAGCAGGAAATCATGCTCGAAAGAGTCCTCCGTCAAAAAGAACAGGAGCTCCAGCTGGCCAACAAAAGACAGAGCCTGCTCAATAGCAGTACCGTTGCTTTAAACTCCGCTAATCCTGGTGCTGTGGCAATTGATCCTTCTGCGATCCCATCTATGACAACCAAGGCAGACAGTGCCAATTATATGGCGCTTGTACAGGTAGTCAACCAACTCCGCATGGAACTCAACAGACTGCAGGAGCAGATCCGGTTGATGGAAGGTGGTAATACCGGTGTTGCTTCCAGCTCTGGTGGAGACAATAAAAAAACTTCCGGTAAAACAACTACCCCTTCCAACAGTAGCGCCGCTACCGATAACAAGTGGAAAAATATTGATTACAAAAAGCCAGGGGAATCCTCTGAAATCTATGTAGCCAGTACAGCAAAACCTGCAACTCCTCAGGTCGCCGTCGTAAGAGGAAGTGAAGGCAACACACCTTCAAATGAAGGAGACCAAACACCTGTAAAAACCAATAAGGGTGATGAAACTGTTCCTGAATATACACCAGGAAAAGGCTATAGCCCACACCCCAGCCACAAGGAAACTCATGCCAACGTTCCAGGACCCAAATTTTTCCCACGCAACTATGTGGATGGACGCTCTGCCATGAAGGAAAAAATTGCAGAATCCCTGAAAAATGGCGGTGTCTGTGGATTAGGACAAGCGGCATTCTCAGTTACCCTCGATCCTAAAGGAAATGTGATCAACCATAAAGTTCTGGCTACCAACTCTGCCATTGTAGAACTTCAGCTTCGTTCGATTCTCCCTACCCTGAAGTTCAACGAAGTGGACGTTACTTATGATCAGACAATCTATCTGGAATTCAAAGCAGATATCATCTGTGATGGAGCTACTGACAAAGTGGATCTCCACAATGTAGAGTCGATTATCAAAGACTGATCCTGATCTGAAAATATATTTTAAAAGCGTCCCAAATGGGGCGCTTTTTTTTATACATCCCCGTGCTTATCCACATATCCACATACTTGTTTGTGGATAAACTACCACAAACGTGGACAGGTCGTGAAAACCGTGTTGTATTTTTACAAACGCAATTTTTCACACCCCTTTACGGATGAATTCAAACGCAAATTTTAAAGTTGACCCGAGGCTTGCTGCCCTTTTGGGTGAAAATTACAGATCTACCGAACTTGCCATAAAAGAACTCATCGACAACGCCTACGATGCGGATGCCGACAATGTCTGGATTACGCTCCCGACCCCATTAACAAGTGATCCGATCCTGATCGCTGACGACGGAACCGGGATGACCGAAAATGAAATCCGCAACGAATACCTCAACATCGCCAGCAGCCGCGCTTCCCGAAAAGGGGAACGCACCAAAATCAAAAACCGCATGGTGAAAGGCCGTAAAGGTATTGGCAAATTTGCCGGCCTCATGGTCGCCTCTCTTATGGAAGTGCGCACCCGCACCCGTGGTAAAGAAACCTACCTGAAAATATGGCGAGATGAACTGATCCGCGCCAAACACGACCTCGAACAAGTCAACCTGCCCATAGAAACCTCTCTGAGCGACCCCGAAAAATCGGGAACAGAAATTATTCTCAGCGGCATTAATCAAAATTTCACCTTCCCTAATGCCGAAAAACTGAAGCGCATCCTCGTGATGGAATATGGCCGCTTGTCGGATTTTCGCATTTATGTGGATGGCGAACTGGTTGATATCGAAGATATTCCGGGCGACAATTTCGAAAACGATCTTACACTGACAAATGGGGAAACGGTTCATATCCGCTATACTATTTCCGATGGACGCAAACCGCTCCGCCAGTCGGGAATCGCCATACGGGTAGGAGGAAAAATTGTCGGACAACCGCGCTTCTTTGGTCTTGAAGAAAATGATGATATCCCCGCCAAATTGCTGAAAAGAATTTACGGCGAGATTATCGCAGATTCTCTCGAAGCAGATGTCACCGCTGATTGGGGATCTGTGATAGAAAATAGCATTGTCCTTGAAGAAATCAGTGCGCTGATTCGCCCCATACTCGAAAACTCCTTTCGGGAAGTTTACGACAGGGAAGTTTCTATGACCAAAATTCGCCTGAAAAAGCGTATTGATACAGGTCTCTCTCTTCTCCCTCCCTACCGCCGCGCCTACGCACGCAAAGTAACAGATAAAATCCTCCGCAAATTTTACGGAGAAAGTGAATCCCGAATCGGTGCCGTTATCTCTGTTCTCCTCGACTCCTTCGAAAAAAATGACTACTGGATGGTCATGCAAAATTTTGAAGAGTCACGCAAAGGCGAAATGGAAGAACTTACCCATGCTTTTACCGAATTTGGTATACTGGATCTCGCCATGATTGGCCAACAGTCGACACACAGACTGAGTATTATCAAGGATATTGAAAAACTCATTTTCAACCCCGGTACCACGCTAAACCAAATACGCATTGCCCTCACCAATAACCTCTGGATGCTGGGCAACCCCAACTCGCTGGTCTCTACCAACCCCGAACTACAACAGGTTGTGGATATGTATGTGGGCCACAAATTTACCAACGGCCACGCCATTCATGCGCCCAACCTGCTCCTGCTTCAGGACTTCAACAAAGGCTTTGTCCTACTCGACCTCAAAAGGCCAGACCATACGCTCGAAATTCCAGACCGACGCAGAGCCAAAGAGTTTCAGGCAGACCTTCAGGTGTATCTTCCAGGCAGAGATATTGACGTGATTGTCATCGGTGGCGCGCTTAGTCCCGGGATGGTAGGCCAGAAAGCAAGTGCCGATATTCGCTTTTTATCCTACAAAGGCATGCTCTCCGACGCAAAAGTTCAGCTCAACTGGCTGATTGGTGAACTGGAAAAACGCTGAATACAAAAGGATTTTGGTAATTTCCGGCCATGGAATCAAATCAGAAACCCTGGCAGATTTTCACAGATACCGGTGGAACCTTTACCGACTGCGTAGCCATTGACCCGGATGGGAAAACCCACCTGGCAAAAGTATTGAGCAGTAGTGCCCTCCGCGGAAAAATTACAAACAGTGCCTTATCTGGCACCCTGTCGGTCAGTGTAAACTGGGGCGATCATTCCGATATATTCACAGGTTACGAGCTTTTCATTCTGAAATCGGGACGAATAAAACTTGGGACAATAGCCGCTTCAGACCTGACCCGCGGGTTAATTTACCTAAAAGAACCCCTCACAGAACCCATTCAGCCGGGAACTGATTTCGAAATCTCCGCCGGAGAAGAGGCACCTGTACTGGCAACACGCATCGTCACAAAAACCCCGCTTCACCAACCCCTGCCACCAGTAGAAATGCGCATGGGATCTACAAAAGGTACCAATGCACTCCTCGAAAGAAAAGGCGCCCGTACCGCATTTCTCGTTACACGTGGATTTGGCGACCTACTACTAATCGGCAATCAGCAAAGACCCGATATTTTTGCCCTCAACATACAAAAACCCCGGCCTTTTTACGATCTGGTAATTGAAGTTGAGGAAAGGATAAATGCGCAGGGAGAAATTATACAACAGTTGACAGCCATTGAGTGCGACAGAGTCATCGCCCAATTGAAACAATCAGACTGCAAAGCCATTGCCATTTCCTTTCTCCATAGCTACCGCAATTCTGCCCACGAACAAATGATGGCCCAACGTCTGCTTGCGGCGGGGTATTCTTATCTTTCAGTTTCTTCTTCCCTTGCCCCTTCGATCAAGATATTGCCCCGGGCACAAACTGCCGTTGTCAATGCCTACCTGCATCCGGTCATTGACGATTATCTTTCCCGCGTAAAAACACAAATATTAAATGGATCACTTCACGTGATGACCAGCGCAGGAGGGCTGGCCGGAGTGGGACATTTTTTCCCTAAAGACAGCCTGCTAAGTGGGCCGGCAGGCGGAGTAGTTGGTGCGGCAACAGTGGCAGAAGAGGCCGGTTTCGGGAAAATACTATCTCTTGATATGGGCGGAACCAGTACCGATGTCGCCCGTTATGATGGAAAATTTGAATACCAGTTTGAGTCGCAGGTAGGCGATGCGCGGTTACTAAGCCCTTCTCTCGCCATAGAAACCGTAGCCGCTGGCGGAGGTTCTGTCTGCCGGTTTGACGGAACGCGCCTGACCGTAGGGCCCGATAGCGCAGGCGCATTTCCTGGCCCGGCTTGTTATGGAGCCGGCGGCCCGCTGACGATTACCGATGTCAACCTCCTGCTGGGGCGATCTGACCCTTCCGGATTTCAAATTCCGGTGAATATACACTCGGCCAGAGAAGCCTTGCTCTTGGTAAAAGGTACAAGCACCCTGTCGGAAGAAGAACTGCTTCGCGGATTTCTCCGAATTGCCGACGAGCTGATGGCCGGGGCAATCCGCCGTATTTCCGTTAGTCGTGGTTATGATCCCGCAGACTATGCATTGCTTGCATTTGGCGGAGCAGGGGGCCAACATGCCTGCCATGTTGCAGAAATTCTGGGCATTTCTCAGGCTATCTTACCCTGGTATGCTGGCGTGCTCAGTGCCTGGGGAATCGGAAATGCAGTGATCAGCCGGTTTCTTTCCCGCCAGGTGCTCCAACCTTATCGGCCAGACGATCCAACCCTCGAAAAACTGATTGATGAACTAACACAGGAAACACTGGCTCTTGTAAAAAAAGAAAAACACGGCAATGGAAATCCCGCCATTCGAAGTATCAGTCTTTTTCTCAGGCTGATGGGGCAGGAGCATGCGCTGGAAGTTCCCTGGGAAGCGGGAAAAGATGCCCGAAACAGATTCCGGAAGGAATATGAGCAGTTATTTGGCCACTGGGTGGACAACCGCACAGTAGAACTTGAATCTATCAAGGTAGTTGCTGTTTTGGAGCCACCCCAAAAATCTGACAAAAACACGAATACACTCAAAACCTATTTCCCGCAACCCGATCATAATTTCCGGGGAATGCCTGTATTTATCAGAGAAAAACTTTTACCCGGCGCAGAAATCTACGGCCCGGCACTACTTACCAGTGTACATAATACGGCAATTGTGGATGCAGGCTGGTATTGCAGAATAGATGCAGAACGTCAGGCAATTCTACGGAAAGAGGAATCTTTACAGGCAAATGAACACATCCGCAGCGAACACAGCGCCATTCAGCTGGAACTATTCACCAACCGTTTTCGCGCAGTTGCCGATGAAATGGGAGCAGTGCTGGAGCGCACCAGTTTTTCTGTGAATGTCAGGGAGCGACTGGACTTTTCCTGTGCCCTGCTGGATGCTTCCGGCGAATTGATTGTCAATGCGCCACATATACCTGTTCATCTGGGCAGTCTCGGGGTATGTGTGCGGAAGGTCCGGGCATCCATAGCTATCGCCCCGGGAGACATCGTGATTACCAATCATCCCGGATTTGGGGGATCACACTTGCCAGATATTACGCTGATAAGCGGCGTATTTGACGATCAGAAAACGTGCATAGGTTATGTAGCCAACCGCGCCCACCACGCAGAACTCGGCGGCAAACGTCCCGGATCCATGCCACCAGATGCGACCCGGCTTGTAGAGGAAGGGGTGGTGATAGCCCCCATGTATCTGGTGAAAGCGGGTATTCCCCAATGGGAAGCAATCACTGCTCAATTGACGCAGGCCGTATGGCCTACGCGTTCTCCTCAGGAAAACCTCGCAGACCTCAACGGCGGTCTGGCATCTATATATGCAGGAATCAATGGGTTGCAGCAGCTTTGCCGTGAATTTGGCCCGGAGAACGTCCGTACCTATATGCAAAAAGTCAAAGACTATGCAGCAACAGCCCTTTCCCGAAAAATACGCACCTTACCTCAGGGCATATTTTCAGCCAAAGAATACCTCGACGATGGCTCACCGCTGGCTGTTGAAGTAACGGTTGATAAAGATCAGGTCGCAATTTCTTTTGCAGGAAGCGCTGCCGTTCACCCCGGAAATTTGAATGCCAACACAGCCATTGTGCAAAGCGCAGTCATCTATGTACTTCGGTTGATTCTGGATGAAGCGATTCCATTGAATGAAGGATTGATGCAGCGCGTCAGCATGTTTATACCCGAAGGGATATTAAACCCACCTTTCCCGGAAGCCCCCGGAGAATGTCCGGCAGTGGTAGGGGGGAATGTGGAGACCAGCCAGCGGCTGGTAGATACGCTGATCAAAGCTTTTGGCCTTGCAGCTTGCAGTCAGGGAACGATGAACAACCTGCTTTTCGGAAATGATAGCTTCGGATATTATGAAACCATTTGCGGAGGAACGGGAGCGGGTAATGGTTTCCATGGGGCAGACGCTGTGCACCAACACATGACCAATACCCGAATTACCGATCCGGAGATATTGGAATTTCGTTACCCCGTCGTACTCGAAAGATTTGCAATCCGCCAGGAATCCGGAGGAAAAGGCCAATGGCAGGGAGGCAATGGTGTCATTCGGGAAATCAGATTTCTCGCCCCCGTTTCACTTACCTTTTTGTCTCAACACCGAAAAGAAGCGCCTTATGGTATGGCAGGTGGGTACTCTGGTAAATGCGGCAGGCAATGGGTCATAAGAAAAGGCGGTGAGATAGAATTATTGGAAGGGGCAGACGGAATTTTTATTAATCCCGGTGATATTTTTGTAACAGAAACCCCGGGCGGCGGCGGGTACGGGCGTTATAGATGAGCGGAAGATCGAGAGATTATTTCTGCGAATATGCCCTGATACGCAAATAACAAGGGGTACAGGCTGATTATTTCGCGTTTGGTTATGTTATATTTGAGATTGATACGATTTGGGAACTTTCCACTGCCCGCATATCTTTGATACATCTTATTAGGCATTACGCCAGATACAGAAGCTAGGGGTTAGGGTTGACTCTCCCTATGGGATAGAGTCCCCTAATTTTTTAAAAGGAATTCCTTCCAAAAGATTCAAAAAAAAACCAGTCTTTTCAGGCTGGTTTTTTCTTTTCTCAACAAAGATTTGTTGAGCATTATCTTATCAAATGGTTAGCTACAATCAGTTTTTGTGTTTACTGAGGTTGTACATGAAAGAAAGACTGAGCCCTGACGTGTAGAGCTGCTTTTCAAACCCTCTGGCACCAGACCCTTTGGTCCGCTGGACATTCATCTGGAAGTAAGGCTCCACCTGAAGAGCAAAATGGTCGCCAAACTGATACTCCAATCCACCGGCGACATAAATATTCCCTACATACGTATTCAGGCTTCTTTCATCGGTAGGCAGATTTTGCTGGCGGAGAAGATTTCGGTCTACGCCCTGATTGTCAGGCGACCGGGGATCGTACTCCCAGTAATTTTCTGAAATAGAAACCGTGGTTACAATTCCGGTAAGTGCGTAGAGATTAAGCGGAGTGGTGGAAGGGAAATTATACCGGATAAGCAGAGGCGCTTCAATCATTTTAAGGTTAGCATCTACGGCACGATCAAACCGTTGTGGCGCAAATATCTGATATTCAAACCGGAACTGTTTCATGCTGTAATGAATGCCGGAAACAACGCTCCAGTTATCATTAATGAGAAATTCCAAACGGGTACCAGCCATAAAACCTGTTTCCGGGCGATTGCTAAGTTCCGCCTTCGTACGTGTTTGTCCACCATAAACGCCAACCCGAATACCCGGCTCAGGGCGTATTTTTTGAACTGGTTCCGTAGAATAATCAGGTAAAGTATGAAGCGGAGCTAACGTCTGAATATCAGGAGCGTCAAATCCATCAATCATTGAGATCAATGGAATTTCTGTTGTGGTGTGATCAGTATTTTTAGCTTGAGATGCTGAATGCTCAAAATTGCCGGGAAACATTTCCTCATACACAGGTCTCATTGGAATAATTATACCCGAATTGTCAGAAGAAATTTCAGAAGAATTGCCATTGGTTTTTGCCGGGGTTTTAGAAGAAGAGTTTACCGGAGTTATCTGTTTATTGGTCAAAAGATCATGACCAGGAAGCTCATGTGGTTGCCATTGACCAGAAAATGATTCAGACATTGCTTTTCCATTTTCAGGCTGGAACACAGGCGCATGATATTCTACAAAAGATTTTTCCGGGCGGGAGAGATTGTGAATTTCACCCGACCATAGAGAAGTCAAAAAAAGAAGTGCGATAACAGATGCGGCGGAGATATAATTTTTCCAGTTAGCATACCATGCAGGTTCGGCCAGCCCCTCGGAGATAGCTGCCTGATTGAGTATTGCGGCCATGTGGCGCCAGTCTTTTCTGGAAAAGGAGAAGATAAAATTGCCCAGGCTATGTCGTATTGCCTGATCAAATGGAGCAGAAAGCCTGTCGGAGAGATCGTGCCAGTCGGAAGGGTTGTAGGGTACCTGGTAATCAGCCAGTGCTTCGCGCACAGAAGCATCGAAAGGAGATTCATCGAGGTCTGCGGCCAGTATGTTCCAGTCAGCATCCACAAAAGGGAGAGAAAGACCTTCAAGCTTTTGGGCAACGGAAAAATCGAAGGCACCCTCTTCAAGGGCCAATTCCATTTCCTCCCAATCCTGAGGGATGGGGGTTTCCAGAAGCGTAGAGAGTTTTTCTCTGATTTTCAGATCAAAATCATTGGGAATTAATTCCACAAAAACCTCCTCTCCGGCAGCAAGTACTGTCGTAGAGTCTTCAATAGAAGACTGTTCAAACAATTCATCACTCTGATCCAGGTCAAACTCCATCTCCTCCCAATCCGATGGATCGAAAGGAACCTCCAGGCCATGGAGTTTTTCCCAAATGAGCTTATCAAAGTAAAAATCACGCATAGTTGTCGCCTTCCGCTCTTCGCACGATCCTCGATTTGAGGACCATTTGCTGAAGTTTTGCCCTGGCTTTTGCTAAGTTTGATTTGGATGTTCCTTCGCTTATACCTAGTAAATCTCCAACTTCCTTATGAGAATACCCTTCAACTACATACAGGTTAAATACCGTCCTGTAAGCAGGGGAAAGTTTTTGCACCATACCCAGAATTTCTTCCGCACTAAGATCACCCACCACATCCTGAGAATCTGCTTCATGTACAGCCTGATTAATTTCTACCAGATTCGGCCGTTTGGCTGTCTTCCGATAATGGTCAATCGCTGTGTTAATCATGATACGCCTGATCCATGCGCCAAGATTTGTACCACGATTAAATTTTTTCAAATTTTTAAAGACCTTCATAAACGCCTCATGAAGCACATCACGTGCTTCTTCCCTGTCATTGGTGTAGCGCATACAAACGACCATCATGCTGCCGTAAAATTGCTCATACAGCAGTTTCTGATATTTGCGACCACCATTGAGACAACCATCAATTATCTCATCCTCGTGATAATCTTTAAATCTCATTTTATCTTGGTACTTCATCAACGCTAACCTTTTATAAGGGGTTGCTTAACCAGGAAAAAACCCTACCGCACATATTCCCTTTGTATAGTTAAGAAATAAATTTTATAAAAGAAAGACCATCAATTTCCCACTAAGATATATCAGAAGAAGAAAGATTTAGTTAACTTTGGTTTCCTGAACTGGCAAAATGATTTTCCAGATTCACAGGTTGGGTTAGTTTTATTCATCTTTATTTGTTAAATTAACTTTGAATGAACAACCGATGAACCGGTGTTCAACACAGACTTTATATTCGTCTGGGAAACTCCCGGTTTTTCAAGATAAACAAGTAAGAAAACAGATTCAAAACGGTGAACGAGCATACGGCGATTACACAGGATACAGAGTTATCTCAGGCCTTAAAAAGGTATTTTGGATATGATTCATTCAGGGGAAAACAGGAAGTCGTGATCCGGAATGTGATGGCAAAGAAAAATACTTTTGTCATCATGCCTACCGGAGCGGGAAAGTCTCTTTGTTATCAGCTCCCTGCTGTGATTATGGAAGGGACGGCATTGGTCATCTCTCCTCTGATTGCCTTAATGAAAAATCAGGTCGATCAATTGCAGGCCTTCGGTATTGAAGCTGGCTTTCTGAACAGCAGCATGTCCCGGGCAGATTATGATGCGGTAAAACAAAAAGTACTCAGCCGCACGCTCAAATTATTGTATGTAGCGCCTGAATCTCTGGTCAAAGACGAGTTCATCGAATTCCTCCGTCAGGCGCATGTAAGTTTTATGGCGGTGGATGAAGCTCACTGTATCTCCGAATGGGGCCATGATTTCCGTCCGGAATACCGACGCATCCGCGAAATGCTGCTTCAACTTGGCTCGGTGCCCGTAGTGGCGCTCACTGCCACGGCAACGCCTAAAGTTCGTCAGGACATCATTCAAAACCTTCATATTGAAGGGGCAGATGTATTCCTGACCAGCTTCAACCGGGAAAACCTCTATTACGAAATTCGTCCGAAGGTCAGTCCTACGCATGCGACTACGGAAATCATTAAATATGTAAAACAAAATGCCGGAAAGTCGGGCATTATATACTGCCTTAGCCGCAGAAAAGTAGAGGAAAATGCCGAAATCCTGAATGTGAACGGTATCAAAGCCGTGCCTTATCATGCAGGTCTCGATTCTGCTACCCGTACCAAACACCAGGATATGTTCCTCAATGAGGATGTTCAGGTCGTTGTCGCTACCATTGCTTTTGGAATGGGAATCGATAAACCGGACGTACGGTATGTCATCCACTACGATGTACCCAAAAGTATCGAAAGTTACTATCAGGAAACCGGCAGAGCAGGGCGCGACGGTCTGGAAGGCAACTGTATTCTGTTTTACGACTTCAATGATATCGTGAAGCTGGAGAAGTTTATGAAAGATAAACCTGTAAGTGAACGGGAATCGGGAAAACATCTCCTGTATGAAATGGCTGCCTTCGCCGAGTCTGGTACCTGTCGCCGCAAAATGATGCTCCACTACTTTGGAGAAACCTACGAACAGGACTCCTGTGGCGTCCTCTGCGACAATTGCCGATACCCCAAAGAAACCTTCTCCGCCGAAAAATACGTCCTCCTCGCACTCAACGCAGTCATTGCTGTAAATGAGAAATTTGGCCTCACTCACCTGATTAACCTGATCAGAGGAAGCAACAACCAGCAAATTAATCTTTACGAACATGAAAAGCTGGATGTGTACGGAAAAGGAAGTGATCTCGATGAAAAACAATGGAAGTCGATATTTAGTCAACTGATTGTCAATGACTTCCTTCTAAAAGACATAGAAGACTACGGGGTAATCAAACTCGCTGAAACCAGCAAGGCGTTTCTGGAAAGCCCTTATCCGGTCAAACTCGTCAAATTTCAGGATTTTGAACAACTCAAAAGCGCCGCTGTTCCGGTTGAAGACTTCAAAACCTATGATATTATTCTTTTTGACCGTCTCAAAGCGCTCAGAAAAAAAATCGCAAAAGAAAAAGGTATTCCTCCTTATGTGATTTTCCAGGATCCCTCGCTCGAAGATATGTCCACCAAATATCCACTTTCGATTGATGAGTTTCAGAATATCACAGGAGTCGGCAGAGGAAAAGCACAAAAATTTGCCGCACCTTTTATCAAACTCATCAAAGATTACGTTGAAGCAAATGGGATAGAGCGAATGGCTGACGTTGTGGTGAAATCTACCGCGCGTAAGTCTATGAATAAACTTTTTATTATTCAGCATGTGGATCGACGTACACCACTAAATGAAATTGCCGAACTTAAAGGCATGGAGTTTGGGGAACTGCTGGAAAATCTTGAGCAAATTGTGTACTCCGGTACAAAACTCAATATCGACTACTATATTGAAGACAGGGTTGATGAAGAAAAAATCGATGATATCTTCGACTACTTTATGTCCTCAGAGACCGACAGCATAGATGATGCGGAAAATGAACTGGGAGGAAAATATGAGCGTGAAGAAATTCAGCTGGTAAGAATCAAGTTTATTTCCGAAGTAGGGAATTAGCGTATATTTTTATAAAAAATTATCTAAATGGATATCGTTAAAGAATTAGACCAACTGGAAGACAAGTATTATGGCGATTGGGAAGAAGATAAAGCTGCCCTGATTGATGCGCTTCGTCCGATTCACCTGAAAGCACGTGAAAATAAAGATACCTTCAACCGGTTTCTCGTCCAGACCGCAGAGCGGTTTGGCGGTGCTTATATCCCTTTTCTTTTCTGGGAAAAAATTTCAGACTTCCTCGATGCCCCGGAAGAGCGTGTATATATCCACGAACTCATCCGCATTTTTATCAGCAGCAATTTTGAAGAGGAAGAGCAAATGCACATGAAACCCCTGCTGGTAACCTATTTTGCCAAGGAAAAAGAGTTTGAACTGGGCAAAATCAGAGCGCTTGTCGTGGACAAATCGCACCCATCTGTGAAAGATTATTTCTATAAACTCATGAGTTTTGTTGAAAAAAATCAGCGGGCAACAGAAATGTACACGGAGAAGTTTATGCTCCTCAAACATGTACATCCCGATTTCGACTTGCTGAGCATGCCTATCACGCAGCTAAAAGAGAAACTGGAAGGTGCTTATTAAGAAGCATATAGGTAACTACCAAAAAGCCGGCTGAGTCTCAGCCGGCTTTTTGGTTTTCAGAATTGGGAATTGCCAAACCTCATCTGACAGATCCCATACCCCCTGCCGAAGAGGTTGCCTCCCGCTACCTACGAAATAATTTATGACTATTTGCGCAATTTCCCTTCCCGACATTCGGCGGGTATGCTCATAAATCTTTGATTATCACGAATTTGGAAATATTTTTCCACCAATCACAATCCCCATAACTGATGTACGCATAAAAACAGATATGTTAGATTTCGGGAAAAAACGCAGATATACGTGTCAGGTATATCGGGAAAAACACTTCCTCGTCACAAAAAAATACCCCGTTTTGCCTGCCATACATTTAGTCCGAAATCCATTTGATTCAACCGTTGAATTATCTTGTTTTATGATTCCATCTGCCTGTACTCAATGAATCTCCGAAATTAACATGCGTTTTCAGGCGATAATCCTCATCTCTGCCGGATAAGGCAAAAATCCTGTTTCGAAGAAAAAAATTTCCCTTTCTGAATCACTACACACATATTGGCCACAAAACCACAAAAAAACCATACAGACCAAAACAAAATATTCAGGTTGCAAAAAAGTGATAAAGGTCAATGTAATATCTGGAATATCAATCACTCAGATTAATGCTTCACTCCCGTTATATTTGATTTCATGCACTGATTAAATGCACGGGTCATTATGGTATCTAAGCTAATAACCCTCCAAAACTGGTGGGAAGCCCTTGACGATGATTGGCAGGAACTGATTATAGATCAGTTGGAACTTAATGGTTGCTTCTCCGAAGCAGACATTGAATTTGTGCTTACACTTACAGAACTCGATTGTAGCCGTTCTGCCATTACCGACCTTGCTCCAATAGCTGCACTTACACAGCTTGAATCGCTGGATATAAGCGAAACCAGGATTTCTGATCTTTCGCCACTGCTTCATCTTCCCAAACTGAAGGAGTTACACGCTACTTTTTGTGGTGAACTCAACCTTTCTGTTCTGGAACAAATGCCACAGTTGGAAGTACTCGATATTTCTTATCCACAGGAAATGTGTTCCCGTCTGCCCGATCTGAGTCTGATGGAAAACCTCCGGGAATTGTACTGCAACGCATGTGGCCTGGCCACAGTGGTACCATTTATAGGAAATAACCGGGTAGAAGTTATTTGCGCATTTTTCAACCCAATACCCGGAGCAGAAATCTCCGCCTATCGTGAAATGACGCCAGGCTGCAAAATATTATTTTGAGAAGGATCGCTTAGCGTATCCACTCTGATTTTGCATCTCCCCACAGGTTTTCAAGCCTGTAGAAAGATCTTACATCCCGAAGAAAGATGTGGATGACAATGTTTCCATAGTCAAGCAGTACCCATTCTCCATGTTGAAGGCCTTCTTTACTGATAGGTTTTTCACCAACCCTTGCCATAAATTTCATGGCAGAATCTGCGAGCGACTGCACATGCCGGTCGGAGGTACCCGTACAAATCACAAAATAATCGGTAATCGCTCCATCTGTTTTCCGCAGATCCATCTTCACAATATCCTGTCCCTTGATTTCCAGAAGGCCTTTTACGGCTACATCGGAAAGTGCTCGCGCATCCAATAAAACTTGTGTCATTCAGTAGAATTATACGTGTTTGTAGTTTTTAATTAAATTTAAGCCTTTAATCATAAAATAAAAAGCCTGGCGATATGCCTGAGACAATTTTTACAGGAAAAAATCGAATTGATCTTCCTGAAATACCCTCTACGAATAACTACGCATACGCGTTACTGGCTTCTCAACCTCCGGAAGGTACGCTTATTACCACAATCAACCAAACTCAGGGCAAAGGACAAAAAGGCAATGTATGGTCTGTACGCCCCGGGCAAAACTTAACTTTCAGCGTGATTTTTTATCCGGAATTTCTTACCCCGGACAAAGTTTTTATGCTTAGTAAGGTCGCCAGCCTCGCGGTCAGAGATGCGATCTCAAAATTTCTTCCCATGGAAGACATCTGGATTAAATGGCCCAACGATATTTTACTGAACCGGAAAAAAGTGGCCGGAATCCTGATTGAAAACCAACTGGAAGGCATGGGAATCCGGTCAACCATCATCGGTATTGGCCTGAATGTCAATCAATTGATCTTCCCCCCGGAAATTGAAGACCGGGCGGTTTCCATGCGAAAATATCATCCACACGATCTTGATCTTGAAAAAGTCCTCCAGCAATTGCTGTTTGACCTGGAATCGTGGTACCTTGCCATTCGTAATGGTAGTGCAGAGACTGCCAACCGGGCATACTTTAGCCATTTGTACGGCTACCAGGAGCCAGTAGAAATGAAAATACAAAACCGAAAAATTACAGCATCCATCGCAGGCGTAAGTCCCGGCGGAAAACTCGCCGTTCAATTCGGCGAAAAGCTGCAATATTTTGACTTTAAGGAAATTGAATTTGTGATCTGAAACCAGCTTTACCATTGGAACTGGCAATTGATATTGGAAATACAAGGACTAAACTTGGGCTTTTTCAGCAAAATGAATTGGTCCAAACCTGGAATGTGCCTTCGACAGACCTGGAAACCTCTATTTCTACCTGTCTCAGGGAAATAGAACAATGCGAAATTTTGCATTGTGGCTGGATCAGTGTAAATAAACCGGCAGATATTGCCAGTTTTACTGTCTGGGGGGAATTGACTTTTCCTGCAACCGTTCGCCAGATAAAAGTAATGGATCACTTGCCGATCGTCAATCATTATGCAACACCTGAAACGCTGGGGATTGACCGAATCGTTGCTGTAATCGGCGCTCAGACCCTGGCGCCGGGAAGTGCGGTACTCGTAATAGACGCCGGAACAGCGATTACTTATGATTTTGCTACCGCAGATAATATTTATCTTGGCGGTGGAATTGCCCCTGGCGTAAATATGAGATTGAAATCGCTTCATACTTTCACAGCCAGGTTGCCGCTCGTAGAACCCCGGGAAGATGTGCCGCTCATTGGAAACAGCACTGAAACCGCCATCAGATCTGGCGTTATAAACGGGATGCGGGAAGAAATTTCGGGCACGATAACCCGCTATCATGCAACCTTTGGAGACCCATTTTCCGTCTTCATTACGGGCGGAGATTTACATCTCTTTGAAAATCATTTGAAAAACCTCAATTTTGCAGACACTTTTCTAACCCTTAAAGGGATAAACCATATTCTGACCTTCAAAAAACCCTTATGAACAGGAGACGATTCGCAGTTGTTTGGATTTGCCAGCTCTTTCTGGTTTGTTCCCTCCATGCCCAGGAATTAACACTCAGCCCCTATTCCCGCTACGGAATCGGCGATATTCTGAGCAGTACAACTACCCGCAACGCCGGTATGGGAGGTATTGGCATAGCTTCCGACAACTATTTTTCCATCAACAGGGTAAATCCGGCTTCCTACGGTGATCTTGTTTTTACGACATTCGACATTTCTGCTTTCGGGCAGCTCAGCCGGTTAAAATCTACTCAAACCAAGGAATCTCAGTTTTCGGCGGGATTTCACGATATAGGATTTGGATTTCCTTCCAATAAAAGTCTTGTATTGGTGATGGGATTTGCCCCATTCAGTGCAGTCGGATACAAAATCGTTGACCTGAAAAATGTTCAGCTGGGCGACTCCTCCTATATTCAGGAGACCCAATACTCCGCCAACGGTGGAATCAATCAGGCTTACATTGGCGCTGCAGCTCGCCTCATGAAAAGAAAACTCCGAATCGGCGTGAATGCCCGGTATCTTTTTGGCAACACTACTTACAACTGGCTGGTTTTGCTTCGCAATTCCGATTCTACGGTAGTCGACAACTTCCAGCTGATATCCGCCAACCGCGATGTATATCTCAAAGGATTCAGCACACAAGTTGGCCTTATTTATCAAGACACCATCAACAAAAAGGATAATATTCTTTTCAGGTTTGGTGCCACCACTGACTATAGCCTCAACCTGAAAGGCGACCGGGTAACTGAATTTGACAATGGGCAGGTACTCGATACTACCAGCCGCGGATTTCAAACAGGAAACATTTCACTTCCTTCCAGCATCGGTGTCGGATTTATGGTTAATAAACCCGGGTACTGGTCTGTCGGACTCGATGTGATGTACAGAAACTGGAAAAATTTCCAATACTTCGACGACGTCACGACATTGGGTAACGAACTCCGCGTTGGTGCCGGGACCGAGTTTTCTCCCAATCCCCAGTCTGCGAAATATTTTAACCGGGTCAGCTATCGATTTGGCGCTTACTGGCAACAAACGTATCTCCAACTGGAAAACAAACCCATTCAGGATTATGGCATTACCATGGGTATCGGTCTGCCTTCAGGGTTGAAAGGAAACTCCCGCCTCAATCAGGGCCGGGCAACTTCCCGAATTAACCTGAGCCTGGAACTCGGACGCCGCGGTTCGATCAACTCTCAGCCGCTGGAAGAATTATACGCCCGAATCCGGCTGGGATTCAGCCTGAATGATCGTTGGTTTATCCGGAGAGTTGTTGATTAATTTTCATGAAACTACTTACTCCTGAGATATTCCCCGATTACGAGCTGATCGATAGCGGAAACGGCGAAAAAATTGAGCGCTTTGGGAAGTATATTCTCATTCGCCCGGAGCCACAGGCCGTCTGGAGCCGGGCGATGGCAGAAGCCGAATGGCGAAAAATTGCCCACGCCCGGTTTGCACAGGAAGGCAGCCACTCCGGAAACTGGGAAAAGCTGAAATCTATTCCCGATCAATGGTACGTTTCCTACAATTATAAAAAAGCGAAACTTCAGTTCCGGCTGGGGCTTACAGCCTTCAAACATGTAGGCATTTTCCCGGAACAAGCGGTGAACTGGGACTTTATCTACGAATCTGCCCGATCGATCCCCAACTGCCGGGTACTCAATCTTTTTGCTTATACCGGCGGTGCTTCACTCGCTGCGCGCGCTGCCGGTGCAGATGTAACGCATTGCGACTCCGTAAAAAATGTCCTCAACTGGGCCAATCACAATATGCAGTCCAGTGGTCTCGATGATATCCGCTGGCTGCTTGAAGATGCCTTCAAATACACCAAACGCGAGGCCCGCAGGGGAAATACCTTCAACGGCATCATCCTCGATCCGCCTGCCTATGGCCATGGCCCCAAAGGCGAAAAGTGGAAACTCGAAGACATGATCAACGAGCTGACAGAAAGTGTGGCGGCCATTCTTGACGAAAAACAGTTTTTCCTCGTTTATAACAGCTACTCACTCGGTTTTTCCACCCTCGTGATCGAAAACCTCGTGAAAACCCATTTCCCCAAACAACTTCAAAAAGTAACGCCCGAAACCGGAGAGCTGTACCTCAGCGAGCGAAGCGGGAGAAAGTTGCCGGCAGGAATTTTTGTGCGCTTCTCCAATTCCTGATTCATAAATATTTTCCTGATCAGGTATCTTTCCCAAAGAAAAAAATAAATATTTACTGGCATTTGTTATGCTTGCATACTAAATTTGTGTAAAGCCAGGGACTATGATCAGCCAGATTATCTTCTTACTTCTCGCAGCCGGAGCCTTAGGTTTTTTCGGGTTGCAGGTAAATCAGATCCGCAAAAATATTCTGCTCGGCAGGCCCGACGATCGCTCGGGAAACAGCAACGAGCGTTTTCAAAAAATGCTGCTGGTAGCGTTTGGCCAGCAAAAGATGTTTCAGCGCCTGTTGCCGGCAGTTCTGCATTTTTTTATTTACGCAGCATTTCTCCTCACCCAGATTGAGCTCATCGAAATTTTTGCTGATGGACTCAGCGGTTCTCACCGCTTGTTTGGCTCATTTTTGGGAGGATTTTATACATTCCTGATCAGTTTTATCGAAGTGCTTTCTCTCCTGGCGCTTGTTGCCACGGTCACTTTCCTCGCAAGGCGCAATCTTTTGAAGATACCGCGGTTTCACAAAGACGAGATGACCGGCTGGCCCAAACTCGACGGTAATATTATCCTCTACCTGGAGATTCTGCTGATAATATTTATTTTCACGATGAATGGCGCCGACGAGGTTTTATATAACCTGGGAGCGACACATGCAGCCGGAGCACAGGGAGCCGGAAGTTTTGGTTTTGCTGTCAGCCGCTGGCTCGGGCCGGCACTATTTGGCAATATCACCAGCGAAACCACCCTGCATATCCTCGAACGAATCGGCTGGTGGGGCCATTTAATGGTCGTGTTTGGATTTATGATTTACCTTCCCATCTCCAAACATTTCCATATCATCATGGCATTTCCCAACACCTGGTATTCGGATCTCAAACCCGCCGGGCAATTTTCCTCCCCGCAGAATATTCAGGAGGAAATCAAAGCCATCATGGATCCCTCCTATACACCCGCAACCGTCGAAAATCCGCCTCACCGATTTGGTGCCAGAGATGTAACCGACCTCACCTGGAAAACCCTGATGGACGCCTATACCTGCACCGAATGCGGGCGTTGTACCTCCGTATGCCCGGCAAACCTGACAGGAAAAAAACTTTCACCCCGGAAAGTTATCATGGACATCCGCGACCGGCTGGAAGAAGTGCAGAAATACAAACTCACTCCCGACGAACAGGGGGTACTGACAGGCACAGAAGCAACCGCAGAGGCTGCATCCCATACCTTGCTGGGGCATTACGTCACAGAAGAAGAACTCAGAGCCTGCACGACCTGCAATGCCTGTGTGGACGCCTGCCCGGTGAATATCAACCCTGTTACACCGATTATCGAGATGCGCAGGTATCTGGTGATGGAAGAATCCAAAATGCCCGATGAATGGGCGGGAATGTCGGCCAATATCGAAAACAATGGTGCACCATGGGCATTTCCTGCCGCAGACAGATTCAACTGGTCAGAAGGCGTATAATCATCCAACTTATCATTTATGACAAATATCACAATCCCCCTGATGGCTGATAAGGCCGCCGAAGGAAAAACCCCCGAATATTTGTTCTGGGTAGGTTGTGCCGGATCTTATGACGCCCGTTATCAGCGGGTAACCCAGGCTTTTGTCCGGATATTGTCCCATCTGGAAATAGACTACGCTGTGCTGGGACCAGAAGAAACCTGCACCGGCGACCCCGCCAAAAGAGCTGGAAATGAATTTCTCTTCCAGATGCAGGCCATGCAGAACATTGCGACGATGGATATGTACCACGTCAAAAAAATCATTACGGCCTGTCCCCATTGTTTTAATACCCTCAAAAACGAATATCCGGCGTTGGGAGGAAACTATGAAGTCATTCACCATTCCACCTTTTTGCAGCAATTGATACAGGAAGGAAAAGTAGTGTTACAGGGCGGGGGAGAATTTCGCGGAAAGAAGATCACCTATCACGATTCATGTTACCTTGGCAGGGCCAACGGCGTATATGAAGCGCCGCGGCAGGTGCTCGAAGCCCTTGATGCCGAGCTGGTGGAAATGAAACGCTGCCGTTCCAAAGGACTCTGCTGTGGAGCCGGAGGCGGGCAGATGTTTAAGGAAGCAGAAAAAGGAAATAAAGAAATAAACGTCGAAAGGGCAGAAGAAGCCCTTCAGACCGGAGCGGAAATCATCGCCAGCGCCTGTCCGTTTTGTATGACCATGATGGACGACGGAGTCAAACATTTTGAGAAAGAAACTTCCGTCAAAGTATTTGATATCGCAGAATTAATAGAAAAAGGGCTGAAAAAATAGTATTTTTAACCTCCCCGAGACCCTATATAACGAACCCTGCCGGAAGGCGGGGTTTATTGTGTGGTTAGCCGTGCATACAAGTGTTTTTTGTCTTCTGGAGGTTCACGCAAACTTCTCTAAGGTTTTGAAAACCAGGCAGAAATCAATCATGCGTGCGAAGACGCGCCCTTTGAATAAAAATGGGGAGGGGTCGCCGGTTGGCTATAATCCTGTCACCCCTTCGGGGTTGGATCTACGATCCGTTTTTCTGGCCGTAGGCAAAACCCCGAAGGGGTGACAGGATTATAGCACATGACGTGCCCCCTTTTTTACCTTTTCGAAGGGCGCGCCATTGCGCGCTAAAATAGGAATTAACGCTTTTACCAAGTTTTCAATAAGGTTTCGCAAAAACACAAAAAGGCACTTTGGGCTTACAACCTACCCCCCCATCTTCCCGATTAATTCCTGGAAGCGGGCTTCGCCGATTTGGGTACGGATTTGGTTTAAATATTTTTCGGGAGCTTTTATATTAGGAGAACCAATCTTTTGCATGGTAGAATGAGCCTCAAGAAATAATTTAAGTGCTTCTTCGGGTTTTTTCTGATATTCCAAAATAATGACAGCCATATTATTAAGAGTTGCACTTAAGCCTAATTTATACCCCGTTTGACGATTAATACGTAAGGCTTGATCAAAGTATTGGCTCGCTTTTTTGTAATCAATGAGGGTATATAATATTTCTCCAATGTTGTTTAAAGTTGTGGCTTCTCCTGTTAAATCACCTATTTCTCGGTTGATCTGAAGGCTTTTTTCCAGATACTGAAGAGCAGTTTTAAAGTCTTTACGTTTGGAATATACCTGAGCAATTAGATCAAAAGCAGCTCCCTGACCATGTTTGGCTCCAATTTTTTTGTGAATAAGAAGACTCTCATTCATATACTGAAGTCCCACTTCATCCTCATTCAGAACGAAAAACAACCTTCCCAAATTACCCAAAGTTAAACCTTCACCTAACTTGTCTCCAATTTCACGTCTAATCTGGAGGCTTTCTTGAAGATATTTAATTGCTATTTCGTAATCACCTTGATCAAAATATATCTGACTAATACTATTGAGGACTGTACCTTCACTATGCTTATCGCCTATCTCTTTACTAATATTCAAACTCTGCATAAAAAACACAAGCGCCTTTTTATAGTCCCCCATCTTATGCTTTATGGTTGCGAGATTCATAAGAGATATACTTTCACCCGATTTATCTCCGATTTCAAGGCTCAAGTTTAACCCTTGTTCCAGATATTGATCTGCTATTTCATAATTTCCTTGGTTCAAATAGATATTACCTATATTATTCAAACAAGTACCCTCATTTAGCTTATCACCAATTTCTTGCATAATGGCTATGCTTTTTTCCATATAAAGTAAAGCCATTTTGTAGTCGTTTTGATCATAATATATACCGCCAATATTGCCTAATACTTTTCCTAGTCCAGATTTATCACCTATCTTCTCCAGAATTTGCCGACTTTGTTCAAAATACTCAATTGCAGTTATATAATTACCTAAGGCATCATGAATCTTGCCGATATTCCCCAATGATCTGCCTTCCAATAATTTGTGGCCAATTTTTCGGCTAATTTTAAGGCAATGATCTAAAAAAAATAAAGATGTTTTATAGTCTCCCCGAGCATAATAAGTATTACCAATATTCCCCAATGTTTTCGCTTCTCCTGATATACTTCCAATTTCACGATTAATTTCTAGACTCTGTTCCAGATAAGAAAGTGCTTTTTCGTAATCACCCCTTGCATCATATATTTGGCTAATATTTCCCAAAACCATACTTTCATTCAACTTATCTCCGGTCTCAAGGCTAAGCATCAAGCTTAAATTAAGGTAAGAAAGTGCTTTCTCATAGTCACTTCTTGCGAAATATATTTGGCTAATACTATTTAATAACTGGCCTTCAGATTTCATATCACTAATCCCTCTACAGTATTCAAGAATTTCTTCCCAGTATTTCAGAGCATTATCATAATCTCCTGTATAATAAAATAATTCCCCCAGCCGGTTGCGCAATCCTGTGCTGATAATGTCTCCCGCCATCTGCGCAGCAGTCTCTGCATACACCAAGGCCTGCCGGTAAAGGGAAGCATCCCGATACACGCGGGAAAGCACATCTCCCAGCCTTGCCACTTCCTCTATATTTCCCGCCAGACAATAGTGGTAAAAGGCTTCTTCCTGGTGCTCCAACCTGCTCTGTGTATGGTTTTCGGCGGCATACCGGTAATATCGCCCTGCAGCTTCGTCTGAGAAGGGATAGGCGGTTTGCCCGTTTTCCCGCAGGTGGTCTTTGAGCAGGGGAACCACATACCAGTAAACCCGACCGGCAGGATCCTCGTGCCGCTCTGCCAGGGTCATCCGCGACAGGGTTTGCAATACGGGTTCCCATGACTGGTCGGGTTTCTGCAACCGTACCGCCATTTCTGTTACAGGTATGCGATAAGGGGCCAGCAGGTGCAATACCGTCCGCTCTCCTTCGGTCAGCAGGTCAAGCAGTTCACCAAGTATCAGCCGGTTGCCGCGCTCGCCACTGGCCATCTTTTCCTGCGCCGCCACAATCTCGCCTCCCAGCCCGGCCAGTCCTTTGAGGGCTTCCGGTAGTTTTTCGGGTCGCTCTGCAAGGATGCCGTCGAAGTATTCGAGCAGTCGGTAGTTGCCCCCCATCAGGGTATATAAGTCTTCGATAAAACCCCGGTAGCTTATATAGGCGGTTTTTACTTTGTTTTTTCCTGAAAAATCCTGTAACTGCTCCACCGACAACTGCATATACCGCTGATACAATTGTGTTTGCAGCGATTTTTTCCAGAAGTCATTTTTCCCTGCCTGATTCAGGCTTTCATCGTGAAGGTGATCCAGTCCCGACAAGGGGTAGCGGCTGGTAAAAATCAGGTAATACTCCGCTTGGGCAAGGGTCTGTATGACTTCTTCCAGTTCTTCATATTCGGGTTTGAAGGGTTGTCCCGGCCCCTGCTGAAAGTCTTCGAGGTTGTCAAATATAAAAACGGGTTTTATCCGCAGGTTTTCCAGTTCTTCCAGCAATACCCAGACCTGATCCACGACTTTTTCGATATCCTTCAAGCGGGTCTGGACGGTAAATTTTTTCTTCCGCAGGAAATACGCTTTCAGCGCCTCCACCAGTGCCGGAAGGCTGAGGCTGGTTTCGTTGAAAAAAAATGGTTCTACCTGTGGTTCTGCTGCCAGTAGTCGCTGCACGAGATGTTCGGAAAGGGCGGTTTTCCCGACTCCTCCCATCCCGCGAATCAGCACGGGTTGCTTCTGGCGAAGGGCCTTCAGCAGGCGCGCCCGCTCCTTCCGTCGCCCGACAAACTGATACCCCTTTTCATGGGTCAGCAGGATTTGTGCCTCACCGGTGGTAAATTTCACCCCCGCATAGCGGATTTCCTGTGCCGCTGCCGACCAGTCTGCCAGTTGAGTCACCTTCTTTGACATCAGTAGTTGCGGCATCAGCCAATGGTAAGGGGCGCGGATTCCTTTGGTTTCTTCAAATTCACGCTCACGGACAGACTCCGCCGCCGTGCGGAAGGCGCGGTGAAGGGGTTCTTTGGTTCCCAGTTCCTGATACAGCCTGGCCGCAAAGGCAGTGGCATAGTCATCGCGGATGCTTTCACTCATAGCGATAACCGCAGGAACTCCCGCCTGCAACAAAGCAGTTGCCACGCCCGTCTGTGTTGCATCTGCCCCTCCCTGCGCTGTCTGGCAGGAAGACAACACCAACAGCGGCGGTTTATGTTCAGGTTTGGCGTTGAGCACGGCAGCAAAATCAGCAGCTTTTACAGCCACCCGCTCCATCGTGCCCGGGGTTTCGAGTTCGAGCCAGCCAATGCCCTTGTGGAAGGCCCCATGTCCGCTGAAATGCAGGATATGCCAGGCGTTTTCGCGGAGTTTTTCGCGAAGGGCATCCAGCGAACCATCTTCGGTAAACTCGATTTTCACCTGCCCGGTCTCCAGCAGCGGGGCAAACGCGTTGATGATCTGGTCTTCCTCCTGTTCGTAATTGAGTCGCCGGTCCCACTCAGAGTCTTCCGGGGAGGCGATCATCACCAGGATTTTGAGCGGAAGAGCGATAGAGGGAAAATAATCGGGCAAGGTCTCCGCTGTTGCATTTCCCTTGACCAGAAACAGATGGGGAAACTCTGCGACCCCCAGCCGCCAAGGCAGGTTGAGCCACTCCGGGTTGTCGGAGCGAAGCAGGAGGGTGCGGTGTTCGGAGTTCTGCGCAGCGGCCGCAAGACATGCGGCCGATTCAGGCTGGTTTTCCAGCCAGGCGCGAAGGGCCTCACCGATGGGGGTGAGCGCCGAAGGCGGCAGGCCCTGGTTTTTGGCCTGGTTGAGCAGGCTAAGGTAGCGGGTTGCAAGGTCGGAGAGTCTATCGTCGGAAGGTGGAAAAATCTGGCTATGTGTCATGGGGGCTTATTCGCGGGTAATTGTATCGCTGTTGAAGGGTTCGTCGGGGATGGTAAATTCGACGTATCTGTCGCAAAATGGGCAGTATTTTTCGACGGTGAAGGATTTTCCGCCGCCTGTTTGGGGCTGATCTTTGACCTCCACCCCGATATCGTAGGTATGTTTCTGATCGCAGGGGCAGGTTACGGTATAGGTTTTTGTTGTGGATTTGGGCATATGTGTTTTTGTATTAATGTTATGTGAAATAAGGTTTTCGATGAACATGTGATTCCTCCGGAATCATGGGCTTTGCCCTGTTAAGCTTTTTTCTACAAACATTTGATCCCTCCGGGATCAGGGCTTTGCCCTGTTATACTTTTTTCTACAAACATTTGATCCCTCCGGGATCAGGGGCTTTGCCCTGTTATACTTTTTTCTACAAACATGTGATTCCTCCGGAATCATGGGCTTTGCCCTATCTCTGTTTTTTCTACAAACATTTGATCCCTCCGGGATCACCAGCTACGCCGGAATCAACGCAACCGGGCGAAGCCCGCGATCCCGGAGGGATCGAATGTTTGTAGCCAGAGGCATATCATATGTTAAGAACCGATTCCGGAGGAATCGCATGTTAGATCATTTTGCCTTTCACAGATAACCACAATTAAATCTTCGATTTAAACCGCCCTGATTTTCAACACATACACCACGGACAAAATCACCAATGCGGCGGTAAACAACATCGTCGCGGCAATCAGAAAACTGCGCTTGGTGCGTACAACCCGGTCGTGCATGGCTTCGACGGTGGCGATGGAATCATCACTGTAGCGGTAATTCCACGGAAACAGCACCAGAAATGCCGACAGTAGCGAAAACAGCCACAAACCAATGCCCGTAGCCACCCAACCGAAATACATTTTCCCGGCAAAGGCCGTTTCGTTGATATCGAGAAATATCGAAAGCGAGATGGAAATCATGCCCGCCAGAAATTTGGCGGCTTCTTCGAGACGCACAGGTTCCTCCTGCCGGGTTTTGAGGAGGTACTCGCGCCAGTTTTTTTTCTCCGGCGAGGCGAATCTGCCCGGAATCGGGGATTCAGGTTGGGTTTCGGGTGTGGGGTTGTTATCCATATATACAAATTAACACAAAAACGCAAATTATCCGAGAGCCTGTAATATAAATTATGCCTCCAGACGGTTTTGAAGGCTCCAGTGGTTTCAAGAGCCTCAACCACCGGGATCTTCGGCGCGGTTTAAATATTTTTCTAAAAAAATTAGATTTTTGGCTTTGTTATTGCTAATATTTTTAGCTTATTTGGCGTTACAAACGCATATTTAGTTTTTACAAGTCTAATTAAATCGGACAGAGATGAGAAGTACGGGAAAATACCCTTCAACCGGTAAGGAGAAGCGGTATCTGATGTTACCCCTGCCGCAAAACCTGCCGCGGAATTTCAGGAACCTGATCCTTGTGTTGACCCTGGTCCTGGGGAGTAATCTCCTGACCCATTGGCTGATAAAACCTGACACTACCGTGAGTCCGGAATCAGTAACTGTGCCGGGTGCAGAATTGTACCTGATGGACAAAGCCCGCTTATTCGTGGAGGAGGAGGAAAATTTTGAGCGTAAAGTCCGCGATATTTCCGACATGCTTGAAATACCTGCCGAATGGCTGATGGCTGTCATGTACGCTGAGTCGAAGTTTGACCCATCCGTAGCCAACTACAAAGGCAGCGGTGCCGTAGGGCTGATTCAGTTTATGCCCGGAACAGCCACCGAACTGAATGTTTCTTCTGAAAGGCTCCGGAGAATGAATTCTCTCCAACAACTGGAGTATGTATTTCTCTACCTCCAGAATGTCAGAGACCGCTATGGTGATTTCAGCAGCCTTACGGATTTATACCTTGGGATTCTTTATCCCAAAGCCATCGGACAGGATTTTTGTTACACCCTGTTTGGTAAACCCAGCCAGTCGTATGAACAAAACTCCGGACTGGACGAAGACAAAGATGGGAGAATCACGATCAGCGATATTGACAAAAGATTAAAGCGGCTGTTTCCTACAGCCTACATGACAGAAAAAGAGCGCTGACAAATCGCGGGGAGTTTGCTAATTTTCCCGAATGAATATTCCGGAAATTATGTTTCTCCTCGCAACACTTACCACCACCCTTATGACGGGGTTGATATGGTTTGTGCAAATTGTCCATTACCCGCTTTTTAATCAGGTAGGCGCAGAAGCTTTTGTAAACTATGAAGAAAAACATACTTTTCGCACCGGGCTGGTAGTCGTCCCGATTATGCTTACGGAGTTGGGAACCACCGTTCTGCTGTGGTTTTACCGACCGGAATTTGTTTCACTAGCAATGACATGCTGGCTGATTGGCCTGACTTTACTTATCTGGCTTTCCACATTTCTGCTACAGGTTCCGCAGCATAACAGGCTAAGCCGCCGGTTTGACGAAAGCAGTTATTACAAACTGGTCCGCACCAACTGGATCAGGACAATCGGCTGGTCCGTGAAAACTATTATTTGTTTTGGACTATTGATTCACCATTAGCCTAAAGGCTGACGGGTGAAGGTATTTTAATCCTCTCTGACTTTTACAGGTCTGTCAGTTTTTGCATAACTAAGCCGCCCAAGTTTTTGGGGGTTATGGTACACATCCAGCCCGCTGATAGCGAGTGATTGGGCTTTTTCAATGTGCAAAAGGCCATCTCCGCCCAGAATTTCCTCCGGAAAACGCGCCTCAACAAGTTTTCCGATGACGAGGATTGTGCCGTTGATTTCAATCGGATGTTCTTCCACAAACTCGAGCCCCAGCTTGATCCTGCTTTCTTTCACAAAAGGCGCGGGAAATTGTGGCGAAAACTCAACGGTAAGTCCGGTAGCATCGAATTCGGAGACATCTTCCGGATACCGGGCAGAAGTCTGGTGTGCGGCCTGGTAGATATCTGCGTGAATATGGTTTGCGGTGAAGTAGCCGGTAGCTTTAATGTTGAGATAGGTATGCCGCGGCACAGACACCGGCCGGGTAATAAAGCCAAACAATGGGGGATTGGAACCGATATGAATAAAGGAACTGAATACGGCAAGATTGGTCTGCCCGTGGCCGTTGACAGTGCCGATAAGCGTGGCACTTTTAAAGCCGGGGAGCGAGTTGATCAGTTCTGTCCGGAACTGCTTCTCCATCGCCATAATTTCCTCGTTGGTAATAATTTTTTCCATGATTTTCAATTTACACAATCCTTATCTATTTCAACACCCCCATTCCTCCGTCAATATGAAATACTTGTCCGGTAATCCAGCGGCTGGATTCGGAAAGAAGGAAGGCTGCCATGCCTGAGATGTCTTCCGGCTGTCCGATTTTGCGCAGCGGATTTCGTTCTGTAGCTTGCTGGACACGGGCTTCGTTGGCCAGCAATCTTGCAGCGAGCGGGGTATTGGTAAGGGAAGGTGCGATAGCATTAATGCGAATATCAGGTGCCCACTCTGCGGCCAGCGATCTTACCAGCCCCTCCACCGCACCTTTCGCAGAGGCAACAGAGGCGTGAAAAGCCATTCCGGTGCTGGCGGCAACGGTACTGAATAAGACAACAGAGGGGGCGCCCGCGGCCTTCAGATTTGGCAGGTATTTTCGAAGCGTTTTTACCGCACCCAAAACATTGATCTGGTAGTCATTCAGGAAATCAACGTCCTTCAGTGAGGAAAAAGGTTTCAGGTTAATGGTTCCCGGACAATACACCAGTCCGTCCAGCGGGATATCGATATTGGGAAAAGCAGGGGTATCTTGCCCGATATCGACTGAATAATGGCTTACCCCAGCAATAGAAGCTGTTTCGCGGGGTTCACGACTCAGTACAAGGATTTGATTTCCCGACACTGCCAGCTGTTGAACGATAGCCAGTCCGATTCCCGAACTACCACCTACGACCAAATAATTTTTCATGTACATCCTAACCCGCAAGCCGGATATTTGTTCTGCGTAATCCCAATCCCGGAAAAATAAAAAAGGCCCCTATGAGGAGCCTTGTATTTTCAGTATGAATGTCAAAAGGACAAAACACACCGGTTAACCCGCGTACAGTTCCGAAACTTTCTCCCAGTTGATAACATTGAAGAAAGCGGAAATATAATCAGGACGACGGTTTTGATAATTGAGGTAGTAGGCATGTTCCCATACATCCAGTCCGAGAATCGGCGTACCTTTTTGTTCGGCTACATCCATCAGAGGGTTATCCTGATTGGGGGTTGAAGTAACAGCCAGTGAGCCATCTGCTTTTTTGATCAGCCATGCCCATCCGGAACCGAAGCGGGTAGCCGCTGCTTTGGAGAAAGCATCTTTAAATCCTTCGAAAGAACCAAAAGCCGCGTCAATAGCAGCAGCGAGTGCGCCGGAAGGTACGCCTCCGCCGTTGGGGCTCATGGTTTCCCAGAAGAGACTATGATTGTAGAATCCACCGCCATTGTTGCGTATTGCCGCATTTGCCGGAGAAGCGATGAGCGCTTCGATAGATTTATTTTCCAGATCTGTACCTTGAATGGCAGCGTTCAGATTGTTTGTATAACCTGCGTGATGTTTTCCATGGTGAATTTCCATGGTTTTGGCATCGATATGTGGTTCCAGCGCATTGTGCGCATACGGAAGATTGGGAAGTGTAAAAGCCATAATATTTTGATTTGTTAACTTGGGTGATTAACTCAGCAATGAGTCCAATAGTTTGCAAAGTTAATAAATTTTAGAGACACAGTTTAGGTGAAACCGCAGCGGAAAGTCCAGTGATCAATAAAATAATTGCGGATATTCCTCCACAAATTTTTCATCATAGCGAATGATAAAAAAGGTGATGACCAGGAAAACCATCATACCGGCAAAACCTTTTGTGCTGCTCAGCAACGGATCGCCATCGACCACAAACAGCGCGGAAAGAATCGCCAGATTATTGATAATACCGGTAAAGGTTGCGGAGGCGTAAATGCTCCGCGCCTTAAGGGCAAAGTAGGCGAGGGGGAATGAAATCGCTACACAATAACCGACATTGGCAAAAAGAAACCACAAAAGATCAGCCGTAGGCTCAGGGTAATTGTAAAGAAAATAAGGGGCAGACCACAAGCCCCAGAATCCTCCGACAATCAGGTTGCTGCCCAGAAAACCCAGGCTTCGCGTTTCGATGAGCATAAATCCCCGCCAGCCGACTTCTTCTCCTACATTAAACAGGAGATTAAAAGTAGCTCCCGCAATGATCCCTAATACAGTAAGCCCCAGAAACAGGTAGATCATGCTGGATGGCATATAGATATGCAGAAAAGTTTGCCCCAGCCAGGGTGAAATTTTGTCAAATATCATTTGACCAAACTCCGGATTGCCGGGAGACACTTTACCAAAGCCGGGAATATGCATTACATTCCCCAAAAGGAATACCACTGCAACGGAACCTATGACTACCGCTACCGGAAGAAAAAGCGTTGTCAGAATCCACTTCAGGCTATAATGTTTGCGGTTCCAGCCATAGCGGGCCATGGAATCCCGATAGATGAGTTTCTGCATGACCAGTACGGCCAGTGCAGGGCCCCAGCTATAAGCGAGAAGACTCAATATCGGAGATACTAAAGATTCCGGGTCGCTGAAAAAATCGGCAACAATCAGCCCTGCCCAGCTTAAACCTGCGCTTAACAGCAAGTACAGGGATATTTTGAGGTAATTCATTTTCTGCAATGGTTGTTTCACCTCAATATAACGAATTTTCCGGTTAAACAGGTTCAGTTATCAAAACATTCTTCCCGCATCTGCTGAACTTTTTCCAGCCCCAGCTTACGCATCACTTCAATATTGCGAAGTGGAATACTTTCGGTATCTCCATAAGCATCTATAGCTGCCTCCAGGCTTTCGCCTCTGAGCAGATGCAACATAGGGTACGGTGAGCGGTTGGTATAATTTGCCGGGTCATCGTAGTCTGTGTCGTCAAACGTATAATCAGGGTGAAAGCCTGCTATTTGCACGAGATCTTCCATTTCCCCTTCTTCCAGCAGTTCTTCTGCCATATCTATAAAATCGAGATATAGCGGAAAGTCAGTAAGTATGTTAGGGTGAATCAGAAAAGTGGTTTCTACTTCTTCCGGATCTGCGGCAAGCAGGAAATCTATTTCAAAAAGTAGCTCCTGCATCAGATTCTCATGATTTTCGGCTTTGCTCATCTTATAGCGAACCTTGCCGGCATTCATCACCGATCCTGCAAATGGGCAAAGATTAAGTCCGACAACAATATTTTCGATCCATTTTTTCGTTTCTGCTGACATATTTCATTATTTTCTGACGGATACCCGCCAGGTGGTTGCGGTTTTGTATGTTTCTCCGGGGCTTAACAATGTAGAAGGAAATTGTGGTTGGTTGGGTGAATCGGGAAAATGCTGGGTTTCCAGGCAAAGTGCATTGCGTTTAGCATAGACTTTCCCCCCTTTACCTGTAATGCTTCCATTAAGAAAGTTGCCCGAATAAAACTGTACGCCGGGCTGATCGGTCAGTATCTCCAGCACGCGACCACTGGAAGGGTCATATACTTCCGCACGTTTTTGCATGCCTTCCGGGCCAGAGAATACAAAGTTGTGGTCATATCCTCCTCCCAGCCTGATCTGTTCATCATCTGCATTGATTCGCGCGCCGATAGCTGTGGCAACCCTAAAATCAAATGGCGTACCCTCTACAGACTGAATTTCTCCTGTAGGAATCAACCCGGCATCCACAGGCGTAAAACCATCGGCCATAATCATTAATTCGTGATTGAGAATGTCTCCACTCACGGCGAGGTTAAAATACGCGTGGTTTGTGAGGTTGAGCACCGTCTTTTTATCGGTAGTTGCCTCATATTCGAGACGAAGTTCATTTTCATTATTGAGCAGGAACCGGGTAATCACATCCAGTTTGCCGGGATACCCTTCCTCTCCATCGGCACTGGTATAGGTAAGTTCTACGCCAACGGCATCTTCCCGTGTGATTTCTTTTCCTTTCCACATTACCTGTCCAAAACCTTTCAGGCCGCCATGAAGGTGATTGACCCCATTATTGGCCGCCAGCTGATATTCCTGACCATCAATGGAAAACTTTGCCAGAGCAATACGGTTTCCATATCTGCCAATCGTCGAACCAAAATTGGGGTGCGGGCGGGTATAGTCTTCAACATTGTCAAAACCAAGGGTGATATCCGCCATATTTCCCTGTTTGTCCGGAGCGATCAGCGCAATAATTGTAGCGCCATAATCTATTACCCTCGCTTCAACTCCGTTTTTATTTTTCAGGGTAAATAAATGGATCGTCGCGCCATCGGGTGTTTTCCCAGATTCTTCGACTGCGACGGAAAGTCCATTGTCAGTTGTCGGTTGGTCGGATTGGGATTGATTTTCGCCCTGGCAGGCATACAAAAATACGGCAACTGCCAGCATTGTCACTATGGGGGAAAATTTTACAGACATAATCTTCAGGTATAAATGAGTAGTTGTTGTAGTTCGGTGAAGATAATACTTGAACCCGCACCTTAAAAAGATTTTTTTTACCTTTCCCCCGGAATCATCTGTCCTGGTAAATAAATTAGAATTCTGTGGAAGTAATAAACACCCTCATCATTGGTGCCGGCCCCGCCGGACTAGCCGTCGCAGGCAGGTTGCGCAAAGCCGACATCCCCTTTGAAATCATCGAAAAATCGGATAAAATCGCATGGTCCTGGCACAACCACTACGACCGGCTATGCCTCCACACCGTCAAACAGCTCTCTCACCTGCCTCATCTCCCCTTCCCGGAAACCTATCCGCTCTACGTCCCAAGAGAAGACCTTGCCAGTTATTACGAAAGCTATGCGCAGCATTTTGGCATCAATCCTCACTTCGGGCAGGAAATCATTTCTGTAAAAAAACAGGACAACCATTGGGTACTCAATACCCGGCAGGGAAAAATATTTGCTGCCGAAAATGTTGTCTTTGCCACTGGGATCAACCGTGTGCCTTTCAGCCCGGTCTGGGAGGGTCAGGAAAATTTTCGCGGAAAAATCATTCACAGCCGAAACTATAAAAACCCGGAGCCTTTCCTGGGCCAGCGGGTATTGCTCATCGGCATGGGAAATACAGGTGCAGAACTCGCGCTAGACCTGTGCGAGTCTGGCGTTGAGACCTATATTTCTGTTCGCAGCCCGATCAATGTCGTGCCCCGCGACGTGGGAGGCAGACCGGTACAGGTGACGGCCAGGATGCTGGAGAAACTTCCCTTTGGCCTTGGAGACTTTATCGGTACAATGGTACGCAAAATCGTAATCGGCGACCTTTCCCGCTACGGTGTGCCCATGTCGCGGCTTTCACCTGCTGAGCAGCTAAAAACGACCGGCCATACGCCGGTGATCGATCTGGGAACCGTAGCACATATCAAATCAGGCCGAATAAAAATTTTACCGGATGTCGATCGTTTTACCAATGAGGGTGTGCAGTTTAAGGATGGGAAAACCTACGCTTTTGACAGCATAATCCTGGCCACAGGCTACAGAGCCAATATCCATGAGTTTATAGAAAACCCAGAGCCGCTGCTCGATTCCTACGATATTCCCAAACAACCGATAGCAGAAGGGCCATATAAAGGATTGTTTTTTGTGGGGTTTGACAACTATAAACTGGGAGGTATTCTGGGAACTATTTTTAACGATTCGGAAGTAGTGGTAAAAGCAATTGCCCAAAAACAGGAAAGCGATTTCACCTCGGTTTAGGGAAAAATATCGGTCGAAAATGCAACAATGTTGAATCTATCTCTTAATTTCGACCCGAAGAGCTATGAAAAAAATATTAGGTTACATATTTACTCCTGTTCATTTACTGGCTTTTGGGCTGGTATTGATTGTATTTCATCCTGTTCAATGGCTTTGCCTGAAGCTGGGAGGCTATATCTGGCATAAGCGATCTGTAGATCTGATGAATTTTTTCCTGATGGAAAGCCTTTTGTTTATGGGAACCCGATGCAGGTTTAATATGAGTCAACCGTTGCCAACTGACCGGCCGCTCATCGTTGTAGCCAACCATCAGAGTCTGTACGACATACCTCCTTTTTTTTGGTATCTCCGCAGGCACCATGTCAAATTTGTCTCCAAAATCGAACTTGCCTACGGCAGCCCGAGTATATCCTTCAACCTCCGCCATGGTGGTTCGGTACTGATCGACCGGAAAGACCCACGCCAAGCCTTGCCTGCGATCAAAAAATTTGCCGAATACATCGAAGAAAATAAATACGCGGCCTGCATCTTCCCTGAAGGCACACGCAGTAAAACCGGTGAGCCCCGGCCATTTGCCCCCAGCGGCCTAAAAACGCTGTTGAAGTATGCCCCTTCGGCCATTGTGGTTCCAGTTACGATAAACAATGCCTGGAAAATCGTACAATACGGCAAATACCCTTTTTCATTTGGCGAAAGACCGGTATGGACCGTCCACCCCTATATAGATCCTAAAGGTCGAAACCCTGAAGAAGTAATGAAGGAAGTTGAACAAACTGTAGTTTCAGCTATCAGAAACTGACCTTAACTGTACTTTCAAAAAGATTATCTTTTTCTCACCTTACGCAATCTCCTATGTCTATCAAAAATGTCCGCCTGGAAGTCATGCATACAATCGAGAAGTTTATGGATGACTATATCGAAAAATTTCTCACCCCTATTGACACCCAATGGCAGCCTTTCGATCTCCTGCCAGATCCGACAAAGCCTGACTTTATGGAAAAAGTGAGAGAATTGCGGGAACTGGCCAAAGAGCTTAGCTACGATTTCTGGGCTGTTCTTATCGGAGATACCATCACCGAAGAAGCTCTCCCCACCTACGAATCATGGCTGATGGAGGTGGAAGGCGTGGACCAGGGAAATAGAAATGGCTGGTCAAGATGGGTACGCGGCTGGACAGCCGAAGAAAACCGCCACGGAGACCTGCTGAGTAAATACCTGTACCTCTCCGGGCAGGTCAATATGCGTGAAGTAGAAGTTTCTACCCAGCATCTTATCAATGACGGGTTTGATATCGGAACCATGCATGACCCGTACAGAAATTTTGTTTATACCAGCTTTCAGGAGCTGGCAACCAATATCTCTCACCGCAGGGTAGGTACCCTGGCTGTAAAAGCCGGAAATGCACAACTTGGCCGGATGTGCGGACAGATCGCTTCCGATGAGGCCAGACATGCACGTGCTTACCAGGCATTTGTGAAAAAAATCTTCGAATTTGACCCGAGCGAAATGATGCTGGCTTTTGAGGATATGATGCGCAAAAAAATCGTTATGCCTGCACATTTTCTGCGTGAATCGGGCGGAGCGGTAGGCAAACTGTTTGAACACTTCTCCAACTCCGCACAAAGGCTCGGTGTTTATACCACCCATGACTATATCCATATCCTCGACACACTGATCAAATACTGGGAAATAGATAAAGTAGTAGACCTTTCAGACCAGGCAGAAAGAGCCAGAGACTATATGATGCGTCTGCCCGAACGCCTGAAACGCGCAGCGGAAAGACTTTCTACCCCTACACTGGAATACAAGTTCAAATGGATTGCCGGATAAATTTTCTGCCCACCAACAATGAGTCAGATTTTGGATCGTTATAAGCGCAACAAAAAGGTTTTCACAAATCCTAACCACTATTGATATGAAAAACAAGTACTTCATTTTTCTGCTTACCGGTTTTTTTATGTTTAGCTTGCCAGCCTTCGCAGGTCAGGCAGACGGAACACTTTCAACAGAGAACGCACGTTCTTCAGAGAACTTTTCTGCCGCTCCTCAGCAGCTCGAAAAAGCCCATAAAAAAGCCTATCGCAAAGAAGCCCGCAAAGCGATGGTCAAACAACTTTTTTCCAGGGACAATACGGCTGAAGACCTCGATCCGGTGATTTTGATTATTCTGGCTATTGTCATTCCACCGCTCGCTGTGTACCTCTATGATGGCGCCGCGACCAACCGTTTCTGGCTGAACCTCATCCTGACCCTTTTGGGTTATGGTGGACTGGGTATCCTGGGATTTGGTTATATCGGTGGTCTCGTAGCGATTATCCACGCACTGCTGATTGTAACCGGTACGATTTAAGAAAACAGCTTATCTCAGTATGAAAATACTCACCCTGATCACTTTCGTGATCAGGGTTTTTTTATGGGTTTCTTTATTCTACCCATATTACTAAATTTGCAGATCAAAAATTTTTAGACCTTATGAACAGAGTTCGCAATTTATTTCTGCTATTGATTTTTCCGGTATTGATATTTTCCGCTTGTAAGGGTACAAAAACAGCCAGCCAGCCACAGGCAGCAGCTGTAGCAGAGCCCGTACTTCTCGGTTTTGACAAAGAAAATGTCAGTAAAGAAGAGTTTGAGCGGGTATATGCCAAAAATAACGGAGGGAAAGAACTTGCAGCCAGCCATACCCAGGCTCAACTGCAGGAGTACCTCGACCTCTATATCAACTTCAAACGCAAGGTTTTTGAAGCCGAAGCGATGGGACTTGACACGACCCCCGCATTTAAGCAGGAGTTTAATACTTACCGCAAACAACTGGCTCAGCCCTACCTTTCTGCCAAAGAGGTGGAAGACGAACTGATAAAAGAAGCCTATGACCGTTCAGGGTTTCTGGTCAATGCCAGCCACCTGCTTGTAACGGTTGACCAAAGCGCTTCCCCCGAAGACACAGCAAAAGCATTTGCCCGGGTGATGGCTTACCGCGACTCGATTGTCAATCATGGCAAAGATTTCGGAGAAATGGCCGAAAAATACTCCGATGACCCTTCGGCAAAATCAAACAAAGGAAACCTGGGCTATTTCACAGCCTTCGATATGGTTTATCCTTTTGAGACAGCTGCCTTCACGACCCCTGTAGGTCAGGTTTCTCAGCCCATTCGCACAAGGTTTGGCTATCACCTGATCTTTGTCCATGACAAAATGGCCTCAACCGGCACCAAAAGAGTAGCTCATATCATCGTCAGAGTGGGTGACCGATATTCTTCCAAGACAGAAGAACAGGCAGAAAAACGTATCCGTGAAATCTACGACCAATTAAAAGCCGGTGCTGATTTTGCACAACTCGCTGCGCAATTCTCCGATGACCCGTCCTCTTCCAACAAAGGTGGCGATCTGGGAACCGGAAGGCTCCTTCCAGAAATGGAAAACCTCAAACTTCAGCTCGCCGAAGGTGAATTTTCCGAACCCTTCACCACCCGCTTTGGCTGGCATATCCTGAAAGTAACAGAAGAAGAAAAACGGGCATCATTTGATGATTCGCGCAATATCCTCAAACAAAAGATTTCGAGAGACTCCAGAGCCCAAATCAGCCGCAATGCCCTGGTGGAAAAAATCAAGAAGGAAAATTCTTTTGCACTCAACAAAGCCAACTTTGACGAGTTTAAAGCAACCCTCGACGAGTCATTCCTGCGTGGCGTATGGAAACCCGATACCGCCAAAACCGCGCTTTACCAGAAGCCCCTCTTTACCCTCGGCGCATCATACATTCAGCCGATCCAGGGGTTTGTTGACTTTTATGTACGCACACGCTCACGGCGGACAGGAATGACCGTATCCCAGGCTGCCGATGAAATCCTCAATACATGGCTGGAACAGGAATTGCTGAAATACGAAGAGGATCAACTTCCCAACAAAAACCCTGATTTTCGATATCTGCTAAAGGAATACCGGGATGGAATCCTGTTATTTACCCTTATGGAACAAAAAGTCTGGAAAAAAGCAGTGGAAGATACCACCGGGCTGAAAAAATATTATGAAGATCACCAGTCCGAATTCCATGCAGGCGAAACCGTGGATGTAAAAGAATATCGCACCACAGATGAAGAGGCCATTAACCAGGTAAAAACACTGATTGCAGCAGGGAAATCTGATGCAGAAATTGAAGAAGAAATCAATCATAGCTCTGCCCTGAAACTCAGCATTACCAGCCAGACCTATGAAAAAGAAAAAGGAGAAGTCCCAGCCGAATTGTTTTCTCAGCCCGTAGGTTATCAGACAGAAACCCTTCAGCAGAATAATTTTTTCAGAATTCTTATCAGTGTAGAAAAAAATCCTGCAGGCGTTCAGCCATTTGAAAAAGTAAAATCACAGGCAATCACTAAATACCAGGACTTCCTGGAAGAACAATGGCTGGCCGAACTGGCAAAAAAATATCCGGTAAAAATTAATGAAAGTGTATTTAACAACCTGTTCAAATAATACGAGGTACAACCTTTCACAGGTTTGTATCGTCTTGCTTCTATTGACATTCGCTGCCTGCCAAAATAATACAGGGCCAGGTAAAGGAGATGTGATCGCCCGTTTCGATAACGAATTATTGTTGCGGGAAGAAGTCGATTATTTTACACCAGACACCCTGAAGGGGGAAGACAGTATAAAATATGCAAAACAATATATCGAAGAATGGGTTCGTAGCCAGACCATTGCCAGTGCAGCATTGCGGGAAGTCGATGATCTGGAAAATAAAGTGAATTATAAACTGAAGACCTATGAGAAAAAGTTAATGGAAACTGAGTTTGCCGCGTGGCTGATTCAGGAAAAACCAGAGCTGCTGATCGTGTCTGATGCAGAGATTCGCAATTATTACAACAAATATCCTGATAAATTTGTCTCTAAACAGGAATATTACCAGTACTTCTATATTTCAACCAAACTGGAAAGACAATATCAACTCGTCAATGAAATGAAAACCACCGATCCGCAGAAAATAAAGGAACTTATCACCTGGTCTGCGACCAATGCGGCGGATTTTCGGCTCGACAGCACTTATGTTCCCGGCGTAGAACTCGACCGTATATCCAAAGGCTTCTATTTCGGAAATATCCGGAAAGCCTCAGAAAGCACCGTCTATCCCTACGCCCATACCGAAGATGAGACAACCTATTATGATTTTTTCCGGCTATTGGATGTCATTAACCCCGGAGACCAGTTGCCGCTGAGCCTTTGCCGCGACAGAATCATTAATATCATTCTCAACCAGCGGAAAAATACACTTGTTGACCAAACTGAATCAAACCTTATCCAACAGGCAAAAGCCGCCGGAAAGGTTACCTACTATTGAACCTCTTATGAAAATCTTACCGTTTTATTGCCGGTTTTTACTGCTTCCTGTAATGCTGGTCTTTATGACAAAAGCCCAGGCCCAGTCACAACTACTTGACAGGATTGTAGCTATTATCGGAGAAGAAATTATCCTGGAGTCAGACGTTGACAACCAGTACAACTACATGGTGATCAATGGTCAAAAAGACGACGGAACCCTTCGTTGCCAGGTCATGGATAATCTCATCGTTTCAAAACTCCTTCTCAATAAAGCTATTCAGGACAGTATTGAAATCTCCGAAGCTGAAGTCGAAGTCGAAATAGATCGCCGCATTAAATATACCCTGGAGCAAATGGGGGGAGAGAAAAAGTTTATGGAAGTGTATGGAAAAACGGTCGATCAGTTCCGAATAGATATCAGAGACGATATCCGGAATGAATTGCTGATCAATAAACAACGCGGTGAAATGATGGAAGGGGCAAAAATCACCCCGAAAGAAGTCAAACAGTTTTTTAAAATAATCCCTGTCGACAGCCTGGGGCTACTACCCGCTGAAGTCCAGATCAACCATATTGTCATTACGCCTCCGTTTTCGAAGGAAAGCGAAACAAGAGCCAAAGAATCGCTGGCAGAAATACGAAAAAAAATCATGGATGAGGGCGCGGACTTTGGCGAGCTGGCGGCCAAAAACACAGAAGAGCCCGGAGGGCGGGAAAGAAAGGGCGACCTGGGCTGGTTTGGCCGCGGGCAAATGGTACCTGAATTTGAAGAAGTTGCCTACCAAATGCGCGTTGGAGAGGTTTCCGCACCCTTTAAGACGGAGTTTGGCTACCACATCGTCAAGCTGTATGAAAAAAGAGGAGAAATGGTCCACGCTGCCCATATCCTCAAACGCCTTTCCTACAGCACCAACGGTGATTCCATCGCGATTGATTCCCTGACAAAGATTATGGAACTGGTCAACACCGACTCCCTTACATTCGAGCAGGCAGCCATTCTTTACTCTTCGGACCGGAACTCCAAACACTGCGGCGGCTGTATATCCAACCCGCAAACCAACGAACTTCGTATCCCGATGGATGCGCTGGATGCCGATATGTATTTCAAAATTGATGAAATGAAACCCGGGGAAATCTCCAAACCTATGGAACTGCTTCAACCCGACGGATCCAGAGCGTTTCATGTGATTTACCTTAAAAATAAAATCCCCCCACATACCCCAAACCTGCAGGACGATTACCAAAAAATTCAAAATGCTGCTCTGCAAAACAAGCAGTCAGAGATTTTTGATAAATGGTTGCAATCCGCTAAGAAAAATATCTATATTGACATCAAACCCACAGAATGTTCAAACGCACTTAAAAACTGGGTCGAATAATGCAGAAATATAAAAGCGAGGTTGAGGCCGCAGACGCGCTCGCCCAAAAATACCTGGAACTGAAAAAAGAGATCAGCAAAGTAATTATCGGACAGGATGATGTAATTGAAAAATTACTCATTGCCCTTTTTTGTAAAGGGCATTCGCTGTTGGTAGGTGTACCTGGTCTCGCCAAAACCCTCCTTATCAGTACGATAGCGGAGGTACTGGATCTTAAATTTAGTCGTATCCAGTTTACCCCTGACCTGATGCCAAGTGACATTATTGGTACAGAAATCCTTGAAATTGACGAAGAGTCCAATAAAAAGTACTTCAAGTTTATCAAGGGACCCGTATTTGCCAATATCGTCCTCGCAGATGAGATCAACCGTACTCCCCCAAAAACTCAGGCTGCCCTATTGGAAGCCATGCAGGAGAAAAAGGTAACTATCGCAGGGGAAGACCATAAGCTGGAAGCGCCGTTTTTTGTACTTGCCACCCAGAACCCCATCGAGCAGGAAGGTACCTATCCCCTGCCGGAAGCTCAGCTTGACCGGTTTATGTTTAATATCATGGTGGGGTATCCATCCATAGAGGAAGAAAAAGAAATCGTAAAAAGAACAACCGGCAACGCCGCACCGCAACTGAATACCATTCTTTCGCGGGAAGATATTCTTTATTTTCAGGATCTGGTGCGAAGTGTGCCGGTTACCGATAATGTTGTGGATCATGCCGTACGGCTTGTCAACAAAACCCGTATCAATACCCCACATGCTGCACCTGGTATCAAAGAACTGATTACCTGGGGCGCAGGACCACGAGCCTCACAATATCTGATCCTGGGAGCCAAAGCCACCGCATTACTAAGAGGAAAATACTCCCCTGACATCGAAGATGTCAATGAGGTAGCAAAATCAGTCCTCCGCCACAGAGTTGTCGCATCCTTTACAGCAGAAGCTGAAGGCATTACAACTGATGATATTATCGATAAACTCCTGTAAAATACAGGAGTTTATCTCTCGCCATTTATGCTGCAACCCATTTGTTCCTTTTGAAAAGCACCCGTTATCTTTTTTCACAAACAGGATCAACTCTAAACTTTAACATTATGCACCGCATATTTATCCTTACATTTTTTGCGTTGGGCATGTTCGCATGCAACAACAGTTCCTCCGAACAAACCACTCAGGATACAACGCCTGAAACTGTTTCCCGGTCAGTCAAACTGGAAAATAAGGGTCTCGCTTCCCCTGAGTCAGTCATTGGGGATGGAACATTTTTTTATGTATCCAACGTTGGGGTAGAACTCAAACCTATGGATAAAGACGGCGATGGTTTTATCGCCAAACTGGATGCCGAAGGCAATGTCGTGGAAGAAAAATTTATTACCGGACTCGACGCGCCAAAAGGATCAGCAATAGTAAGTGGCAAATTGTATGTAGCCGATGTCGATAAGGTAAAAGTATTTGACCTCGCGACCAAAGCCGCAGCCGGAGAGGTGGATTTTTCAGCAAATGGAACCTCTTTCCTCAATGATATTGCTGTGAAAAACAATCGCGAAATCTTTGTTTCCGCTACGGATATTGGCAAAATATTTTCCATCAACCTCGACGATCTCTCCGTAACAGAAGTAACGACCGACGCGCCCGTTGCAGGCCCTAACGGACTCTGGTGGGACGAAGCCGGCAACCGCCTGCTGATCGCCTCCTACACCGGCAGTATTGATGGAAAACTTTGCGCAATCGACTTTAAGCCCGAAGGCAATCAATATCACCCGATCAATGATTTTGGCGGATTTCTGGATGGAATTGCCATTACCGCTGGTGGCAAACTCGTATTCTCAGACTGGAACTCTGCCGGTATTCAGATGACAGATCTTTCTGGAGGAGCAACAGAAAGAGTAACTATGCCGGTTGACAGCATAAAAGGCCCTGCAGATTTTTACTACAATGCTGCAAAAAATGAACTCTGGGTTCCTGCCATGCAAGAGAATGTTATTTATATTCAAAGTCTTTAATTAATTGTCCGGTATCACCTGGATGAACTTTTTCCGGTATTAAATTTGACCTGTCCGCAGATGCAGCAGATTCAAGACAAACTTTCTATCCTTGCCGCTTCGCTTGAAGGGGATTTATACTACGATCACACGATGCGGGTGCTTTATGCAACGGATGCCTCTGTGTATCGCGAGTTGCCCCTGGCCGTCGCCATGCCAAAAAATGCCGACGATCTCAAACAATTGATCCATTTTGCCAGGACAGAAAAAACGTCTTTGATTCCCCGCACAGCAGGAACTTCACTCGCCGGGCAATGTGTGGGAGAAGGTATCGTAGTAGACACCTCCCGCTACATGACCGGAATACTGGAGGTCAATAAAGAAGAAAGTTGGGTAAAAGTTCAGCCAGGTGTTATCCGCGACGATCTCAACAAATACCTGCGGCCCTACGGCCTATTTTTTGGCCCGAATACCTCTACGGCAAACCGCGCCATGATCGGTGGAATGGTAGGCAATAACTCCTGCGGCTCTTATTCGATCGTATATGGCACGACCCGCGATCATGTGATCGAGCTCAAAACCATCCTCAGTGATGGAAGTGAAGCAGTATTCGGCCCGCTGACTCAGACACAATTTGAAGAAAAATGTGCCCTCCCTACACTGGAAGGGCAGATCTACCGCCACATCCGGGAAGAGCTTAGCCAACCCGGGCAACAGGAAGAAATACGAAGAGAATTTCCCCGGAAAGAACTTCACCGCAGAAATACCGGCTACGCCGTCGATGTGCTCCTCGACAGTGAGGTATTTACCGAAGGTGGTACCCCCTTCAACTTTTGCAAACTGATTGCAGGATCAGAAGGAACCCTCGCCTTTCATACTGAAATAAAAATCCATGTGGACCCGCTGCCTCCCAGGGTGACCGGGCTGATATGTATCCACCATACCTCCGTAGCAGAATCGCTGAAAGCGGTCCTCGTTGCGCTCAAACACAACCCGCGTGCAGTGGAGCTGATGGATAAAATTGTGATGGATTGTACCAAAGGCAACCGCCTGTATCAGAAAAACAGGTTTTTTGTCGAAGGAGATCCACACGCAATTCTCGTAATAGAGCTGGGCGGAGATACGAAAGAAGAAGTGGAAGCCCGCCTGCTGGCTGTTGAAGCAGATATGCGCGCCGAAAATTATGGGTACGCTTACCCACGTGTTTTTGGCCCAGACATCAACAAAGTATGGGATCTGCGCAGTGCCGGCCTCGGGCTATTGTCCAATGTACCCGGCGATGCAAAACCCGTAGCAGTGATTGAGGATACGGCGGTTTATCCCGACGAACTTCCTGACTATATCGCAGCGTTTTCAAAAATGATGGAAACCTACGGCCAACAGGCTGTTTATTATGCCCACGCAGGGGCAGGCGAACTGCACCTCCGGCCCATTCTCGATCTGAAATCACCGAAAGACCGGAAACTCTTCAGGGATATCGCACAGTCAACGGCAGAACTCGTAAAAAAATACAGAGGATCTCTTTCCGGTGAGCATGGCGATGGAAGAGTCAGAGCAGAATTTATCCCGCTGATGGTAGGTGAAAATAACTACCAGTTACTTCGCCGGATCAAACAAACCTGGGACCCCGTCAATATTTTCAATCCGGGGAAAATCGTAGATGCCCCACCGATGGATGTTTCGCTGCGGTATGAAGGGGTAAAAGAAACCCGCCAGTTTGATACTGTATTCGATTTTTCGGATAGCGAGGGAATCCTCCGCGCTGCGGAGAAATGCAATGGTTCCGGCGACTGCCGGAAAACACACCTTTCCGGCGGCACGATGTGCCCGAGTTATATGGCTACCCGCGATGAGAAAGATACCACAAGAGCCAGAGCCAATATTCTCCGGGAAATCCTCACCCGCTCCAATGACGAAAACCCTTTCGCCAGTGAAGAAATCCACGAAGTCATGGATCTCTGCCTCGGCTGTAAAGGCTGTGCCTCCGAATGCCCGTCAAATGTCAATGTCGCAACCCTAAAGGCCGAATTTCTCCACCAATACTATAAAAAATCAGGCGTTCCTATGCGGGCAAAAGCCTTTGCAGGTATTTCCCGCCTCAATAACTTCGCCGCAATTGCACCCGGCATCAGTAATTTTTTTATGGGTAATGCGCTATCAGGTGGGCTCATGAAAAAAGCGCTGGGCGTTGCCGCTAAACGCAACCTGCCAGCTATTTATAAAACCACACTCCGGAAATGGTTTGATAAACAGGTTTTCAAACCTGTCAATAACCCCAAAGGGACTCTCTACTTTTTCTTCGATGAGTTTACCAATTTCAACGACGTGGAAGCAGGCATCAAAGCCATTCAGTTGCTCCACCGGCTGAACTACGAAGTAAAAACCGTCGCTCATGCAGAAAGTGCACGGGGATATATTTCCAAAGGACTTTTACCCACTGCACGTCGTATTGCTATGTACAACGTGGAAGTATTTAAAGATATCATTACTGAAGAAACTCCACTGATCGGCATAGAACCCTCCGCCATACTGGGTTTCAGAGATGAATATCCCAAACTGGTAATCAAAGAATACCGGGAAACCGCCGAAAAACTGGGAAAAAATGCACTGCTGATTGATGAATTTCTCGCCAGGGAAATTGCGAAAGGAAATATTTCGAAAGAATCATTTACTACCGGGAAAAAACATATACTGCTGCACGGACACTGTCATCAAAAAGCGCTGTCTTCGGTGGAAGTTTCCCGCACACTCTTATCCCTTCCTGAAAACTATACAGTCGAATTGATCCCTTCCGGATGCTGCGGAATGGCAGGTTCGTTCGGATATGAAAAAGAACATTACGATGTTTCGATGAAAATCGGGGAACTTGTTCTTTTTCCTACCGTAAGAAAAGCAGAAAATAATACCATCATCGCTGCTCCCGGAACCAGTTGCCGCCACCAGATTGCAGACGGCACAGGCCGGAAAGCGCTGCACCCTGCAGAGATTTTGTGGGAGGCTCTGAGTTAAGCTAAGACATTCCCCTCAAAAAACGTTATCTTTGCAGGTTAAGCGAATAAGATCAACCTTACTGCAATGAATGAAACGCGTGTTTATAAGCCTACAAACAAAGTTCGGATTGTAACTGCTGCTGCACTTTTTGACGGACATGATGTAGCGATCAACATCATGCGGCGTATCCTCCAGGCCTCCGGGGCAGAAATCATCCACCTTGGGCATAATCGTTCCGTGCAGGAGATTGTTAATACTGCTATTCAGGAAGATGCACAGGCTATTGCCATCACCTCTTATCAGGGGGGCCATGTCGAATACCTGAAGTATATGCATGACCTCCTCCGGGAAAATGGTTGCGGTCATATCCGTATTTTCGCAGGTGGGGGAGGAACTATTCTTCCCACAGAAATAGAAGAATTGCACACTTACGGGATCACCCGGGTCTATTCTCCTGATGATGGCCGCCAAATGGGGCTCCAGGGTATGATCAATGACCTGCTGGAAAAGGCAGATTTCCCCACAGGCATTTCGCTCAATGGAGAACTCAGCAAACTTCAGAATAAAAAATCGCGCGATCTGGGCAGGATTATTTCGGCCATAGAAAATCACGCACCCTCAGCAGATTCTGCCTTACTGCATATTCAATCTCTCCTCGCTCAACATTCCCATCCTCCTGTACTCGGCATTACAGGTACAGGTGGTGCGGGGAAATCTTCGTTGGTGGACGAACTGATCCGCCGTTTTCTTCGGGAATTTCCGGAAAAACACCTGGCGATCGTATCAGTCGATCCTTCCAAAAGAAAAACCGGAGGCGCACTCCTTGGCGACCGGATTCGTATGAACGCAGTCAATCACCCACATGTTTTCATGCGGTCTCTGGCAACCCGTCAGTCAAATCTCGCGCTTTCGCGTCATGTCGCACAGGTAATCGATGTGTTGAAAGCCGCAGCGTTTGACCTGATCATCCTGGAGACTTCCGGCATCGGACAGTCTGATACGGAAATCGTCGATCACTCAGACATCTCACTGTATGTCATGACACCTGAGTACGGAGCCGCTTCCCAACTGGAAAAAATCGATATGCTGGACTATGCAGACCTCATAGCCCTCAACAAATTTGACAAACGCGGTGCGCAGGATGCCCTGCGTGATGTGCGCAAACAATTCAAACGCAATCATCAGTTGTGGGAAACGCCCGATGATGAGGTACCGGTATTTGGGACGATTGCCTCACAGTTTAATGATCCCGGTATGAACAACCTCTACCGGGCGGTTATGCAAAAGCTGTCAGAAAAAACAGGAGCAGAGAGTATCTTTTCCCACAACAATATCACTAAAGAAACCTCCGAAAAAATATACATTATTCCTCCGGCAAGGACACGTTACCTTTCCGAAATCGCAGAAACCATCCGCAATTACAACAAATGGGCAGAAACACAGGCAGCCATCGCCAGGAAACTGGAGGGACTCAAAATTGCCCTGGATGTGCTTGGTGAGTCTGGAAAAAATTCTGCTGCTGCTGACCTGGAAGAAATTTACCAGAAAGAAAACCTTCTGTTTGATGCCCAAAACCGGCAGATTGTCGAAAACTGGAACAACAAAAAAGCCCGGTATGCTGCGGATGAATATATCTATGAAGTAAGAGGGAAAGAAATACGGATCCAGACATTTACCCAATCACTCTCTCACAACCATATCCCCAAAGTGGCCCTTCCCGGATACAAAGGATGGGGAGATATTCTTCACTGGAGCCTACAGGAAAATGTGCCGGGCGAATTCCCTTTTACTGCCGGTGTATATCCCTTCAAGCGCGAACAGGAAGACCCTACGCGAATGTTTGCCGGAGAAGGTGGCCCGGAACGCACCAATAAACGATTTCACTACGTATCACTCGGAATGCCCGCCAAACGGCTTTCCACGGCCTTTGACTCGGTAACGCTGTATGGGGAAGATCCGGATCACCGACCCGATATTTTTGGTAAAATCGGAAATTCCGGTGTCTCTGTATGCTGCCTCGACGATGCAAAAAAACTGTACTCAGGCTTTGACCTCTGCGACCCGGCCACCTCAGTGTCGATGACGATCAACGGCCCTGCCGCCACCGTTCTGGGATTTTTTATGAATGCTGCCATTGATCAGCAGTGCGAGATCTACATCCGGGAGCATGGATTGGAAGCAGCAGTAACTACAAAAATAGATAAGATATTCGAAGAAAAAGGCATGGCCCGTCCTACGTATTGGGGGCAACTTCCGGAAGGAAACAACGGACTGGGACTGATGCTGCTGGGTGTGACGGGAGATGAGGTGTTGCCGATGGATGTATATGAAAAAATCAGGACAAAAACGCTTTCCCGTGTACGGGGAACCGTGCAGGCCGATATACTGAAAGAAGATCAGGCGCAAAATACCTGCATTTTTTCTACAGAATTTTCGCTCAAACTTATGGGCGACGTTCAGCAATATTTTATCGACCATAATGTGCGGAATTTTTATTCCGTGTCTATCTCCGGTTATCATATAGCGGAAGCAGGCGCAAACCCGATTTCTCAGCTGGCCTTTACCCTTGCCAACGGATTTACTTTTGTGGAGTATTATGTCTCCCGGGGAATGGATATTAACAAATTTGCCCCAAACTTTTCCTTCTTCTTTTCCAATGGTGTGGACCCCGAGTACGCTGTCATAGGGAGAGTTGCCCGCCGCATCTGGGCAAAAGCCATGAAACTCAAATATGGCGCAGACGAACGGGCACAAAAGCTCAAATACCATATTCAGACTTCCGGGCGTTCCCTCCACGCACAGGAAATATCCTTCAACGATATCAGAACCACACTGCAGGCGCTATACGCCATTTACGACAACTGCAACTCGCTGCATACCAACGCCTACGATGAAGCGATCACAACGCCAACCGAAGAGTCGGTACGCAGAGCCATGGCGATCCAGCTTATCATCAATCACGAGCTTGGACTGGCCAAAAATCAGAATCCTCTGCAAGGTGCATTTATCATTGAGGAACTTACCGACCTGGTAGAAGAAGCCGTAATGATCGAATTTGACCGGATTACCGAACGAGGTGGCGTACTTGGTGCCATGGAAACCATGTATCAGCGGGGAAAAATACAGGAAGAATCGATTTATTACGAAACGCTTAAACACTCAGGAGAGTTTCCAATCATCGGGGTAAATACCTTCCTCTCCGACGAAGGATCGCCAACCATTATCCCCAATGAAGTCATACGCTCCACTACCGAAGAGAAAGAGTACCAGATATCCGGTATCCGTGATTTGCATGCAAGGAGAGTCGTAAAAGCAACAGCCGCACTGAAGCATTTACAGGAAGTCGCCGTAGCCAATGGTAACCTGTTTGAAGCACTGATGGAAGCTACAAAATGGGCATCATTGGGGCAAATAACCCACGCCATGTATGAAGTTGGTGGCCAATACCGGAGAAATATGTAGCTGATTCAGATGGTTTACCTGCATCAAAAGGTTCATAGGTTCCGGAAATTGTTATATTTGCCGGTTCAGAAAAATACCTTTTATGCAAAAAATCATTAGTGGCATACAACAGATCGGCGTAGGTATCCCGAATGTTCATGAAGCCTGGCGCTGGTATCGCCAGAATTTCGGAATGGATGTGCCTATATTTGAAGAGGCAGCTGAAGCCAATCTTATGCTTCCCTATACTGGTGGCAAACCTCATCAGCGCCATGCGATTCTTGCAACAAACCTTCAGGGTGGAGGCGGAATGGAAATCTGGCAATATACCAGCAGAACCCCACAGCCACCACAGCATGCGCCTGTAACCGGCGATTTAGGTATTTATATCGCCCGGGTAAAATGTCTGGATGTACCCGCTACCTATGCAAAATTTGAAGCCTCAAAACTCGATCTTATCGGGCTTGTAAGCAGCGACCCGGGAGGAAAGCAACATTTTTTTGTGCGCGATCCCTACGGCAATATCTTCCAGGTTATTGAAGATGACAACTGGTTTGGGAAAGGCAAACACCTGACTGGTGGAATGGCAGGCTGTATGATTGGTGTCTCTGATGTGGACAAAGCAAAAAAATTGTATTCCGATATCCTGGGATACGATACAGTCATTTACGATAAAACCGGCACATTTGAAGATATAGCTGCACTCCCCGAAGGAAAAGGAGAATTTCGCCGGACATTACTGACGCATGCTCAACCCCGTAAAGGAGGTTTCAGCCGCATTTTTGGCGCGACTCACATCGAGCTTATCCAGGCAACCGATAAGCCCGTCAAAAAAATATTTGAAGACCGGTTTTGGGGTGATCTGGGTTTTATCCACTTGTGTTTTGATATCGTGGGAATGGATGCGCTCCGGGAAGAATGTGCACAAAAAGGATTCCCCTTTACCGTTGACAGTGCCAATTCGCTCGGAAAGGTATTTGACATGGGAGAAGCTGCCGGCTCATTTTCCTATATAGAGGATCCCGATGGCACACTCATCGAGTTTGTGGAAACGCATAAGGTCCCTATCATGAAAAAATGGGGGTGGTATCTCAATATGAGAAAAAGAAGTCCGGAAAAACCCCTGCCTGACTGGATGCTCAAAGCACTGGCATTTAACCGGGTAAAAGACTGATATGTGCGAATCCCTTGACAGTGTAACGCTGAATTTTTCCCAGAACGGGCTTTTTGTTCTGGACATGACTTTGTTTGTCATCATGTTTGGCGTTGCGCTTGCACTGCGGATTGAAGACTTTCAGCTGTTGCTCAAAAAGCCGATTGCACCTGTGACAGGATTGGTGTCGCAGTTTGTATTGTTACCCGCCCTTACGCTGGGGCTGGTGTGGATTTTACGCCCATGTCCCAGCATGGCTTTGGGAATGTTTCTGGTAGCTGCATGTCCGGGAGGCAATATCTCCAATTTTATGTCGCTGATGGCAAAGGGAAATGTGGCACTTTCAGTAAGTCTTTCTGCGATGGCGACGATACTGGCAATTGTCATGACCCCTTTCAATTTTGCCTTCTGGTCTCAGTTTTATCCTCCGGCAAAGGAATTGCTTTTGGCAATTAGCATTAACCCCATTGATATATTCCTGAAAATCCTGACGATTCTGGCAATACCGCTCTTTCTTGGTATGTGGACTGCGAGAAAGTTTCCGGCACTTACTGCAAAAATAACGAAACCCATACGCATTTTATCTATCCTGTTTTTTGCGGGTTATATTCTGATTGCCCTTATGCTGAACTTTGATTTTTTTGTGAAATATATCAAGTTTGTCGTCCTGATTGTCGTCGCGCACAATGCCACCGCTTTGAGTGGCGGTTATTTTCTAAGTAAATTAATGGGGCTGGGTACCACGGATTCGCGTACCATTTCGATAGAGACAGGTATTCAGAACTCCGGACTTGCGCTGGTCCTGATTTTTGGACCGATATTCAATGGAATGGGAGGAATGGCGATGATCGCTGCTATGTGGGGAATCACCCATATTGTTTCAGGGCTGAGTATTGCTACTTTCTGGTCAAAATTTCCCGCAAAAAGCTGATAATGCAGTTCATCTATGAAGAGAAAACTCCACATCATCTATTACAACACCCTTAAGTTTCTGATTGCATTTGGGTTAAGAATGTTTTACAGAAAACACGACATCGAAGGTTATCATGAGAATGTTCCAAAGGGCAAGGCTGTTATTTTTGCAGGGAATCACCAGAATGCCCTGATCGACGCATTGAACATAGTCTGCACGACGCCTTCAGACCGGCAGCCATCTTTTATGACCCGGTCCGATATTTTCATCCCCTCTGTGAAGCCGATTCTCACCTCTTTTAAGATGCTGCCCATTTACCGGCAACAGGATGGCGGTGATCCGGTAAAGCAGAACGAAGAAATCTTTGCGACCTGTGTAAGAAGGCTTCGTCGAAACGAAGCGCTGATTATTTTTCCCGAAGGTAATCACAACCGGCAGCGAAGATTGCGGCCACTGAAAAAGGGCGCAGCCCGCATTGCCTTCCTCGCAGAGGAAGACAGTGATTTTACCCTCGGCACACAGATTGTTCCTGTCGGCCTCAACTACAGCAAACACCGCAATTTCAGAGGAGACCTGTTTGTAAAATACGGGAAGCCGGTAAATACAGAAGACTTTCACGAAGCTTTCAAGGCCAATCCACAGCGTACGCTGATCAAAGTCACACAGGCGATCAGCGACAGTATGAAAGACTGTATCCTGCATATTGCTGATAAGGACAATTACGATGCGATCGAGACCCTTCGGATGATCTACGAAGTCCCTATGACGCAAAAGCAGGGGCTCAACCCCCGCAGGCAGGGCGATATATTTGCTACAGGAAAAAAACTTATCGCCGCGATCGAAGCCAAAATCACTGAAAACGATCCCCAATGGCCGGAGATAGCTAAAATTGCAGGAGAGTACTCAGAAAGTCTGAAAAATCACCGCTGGCGGGACCATGTCGTTGCCGGAGGCCCCTATAATCTGGCGGGTTTGCTGCTCTACGCACTGAGCCTGATATTACTTTTCCCTATATACCTTTGGGGACTGATCAATAACTATATCCCCTACAAGATTCCCGATTACCTCGCGTTGAAACTTTTTCGCGATGACCATTTTCATAGTTCGATCAGAGCTGCGGTGGCGCTGATCATGTTCCCGTTTTTCTATTCGCTGCAAACAGCAATTGTGTGGGCGCTGACAGACTGGAAATGGGCCGCAGCGTATCTTATCGCCCTGCCATTGACCGGCAACTTTGCCTATACATATTCTGTCTGGGTGAAAAAATGGTATAGCCGGTGGAAGTTCAGTTCGCTTTTCAGGAAAAATGATCTGCAAGTAAAAGATCTTGTCACCAAAAGGAAAACACTTGCCAATTATCTGGATAGTATTACCAGCCATGTCCGCGAAATAGCAAGTCATTAAACAATCAGGGAAAAGTTTTTGAGGAGATTGGAATCACGGCAAATGATAACTATATTTATCAGAGAACATTAGCCGCATTTTAACAAGATGCCTAAAGTAGATCGACCCAAAAACACCTTGCTCACAACAATGGAGAGTCAGAACTCTATTCTTGATTTCGTTTCTGACGCAGTGATAATTACTGACTTACAGCTGAACATTCTTTCCTGGAATCGTGCAGCTGAAAATATATATGGGTGGAAACAGGTAGAAGTGTTGGGGAAAATTGTCAGCGAATTTCTCGGTATTAAAAGCTATTCCCAACCTCCCTCTGAGCTACTGGAAACATTGATCATCGAAGGCAAGTGGGCCGGGGAAATGGTGCATACTCACAAAAATGGACATCCGCTATATGTGATGGCTTCCGTTTCTGTCATTTACGATCAAAGCGGAGAAAAAGAAGGTTTTATTGCGGTTAACAGAAATATCACAGACCAGAAAAACATACAGAAAGTACTGGAGGAATCCCTGAAAATACACAACGCACTTCGCGATCAGATTACACAGATTTCAACCTATTTTATCAATCTTCCTTCAAATGAAATTGATCAGGGGATTGAACATGCCCTGAAAAAAATATGCAACTTCGCTTACCTCGACCGGTCATATGTATTCTTATTCAACGAGGATCAAACACTCATGAGCAATACCCATGAGTATTGCCAGGTAAATGTACAGCCCAATAAATCGGTTCTGCAAAATCTGAATGTCAATGCTTTCCCCTGGTTTGCCAGCGAACTTCGGGAAAAACATCTGGTCAATATTCCCAATGTATCCAAACTTCCCGAAGAGGCTGAAATAGAAAAAAGTTATTACACCAGACAAGGCGTAAGCTCTATGCTGGCTGTTCCCATGATTTTGGAAGGAAAATTGTTGGGATTTGTCGGGTTTGACGCGATTTCCTCCAATCGCAATTGGTCTCCGGATACAATTTCGCTTTTTCAGATCGTCGCTGATATTATCATCAATGCGATTCAAAGAAAAAACTGGGAAAATCGCCTGAAACAAACCCGGGATTCTCTGGAACAAATGGTTGAAGAGCGTACAGCAGAACTCCACCATTCCAATAAATCTCTCGAGAATTTTGCCTACCTCGCATCCCATGACCTTCACGAGCCCCTTCGTATGGTAGTCAGCTATCTCCAGCTACTCGAAAAATCCATGGAAGGACGCTTGAACCAGGAAGAAAAAGAATACATCCACTTTGCTGTCGATGGGGCCTTCCGAATGCGGAAACTCCTGGAAGGTATGCTCGCTTATTCCAGAGTAAAAACCCATTCCTTGCCATTCTCCAAAGTCAATATGAATGAAGTAATGGTAGATGTATGTGCCAATCTTGAACTGACCATATCCGATCTGAATGCTGTCGTCAGCTATAATAACTTACCCACGATTACTGCTGACGAGGATCAGATGTTGCAGCTTTTTCAAAATCTCGTTGGTAATGCACTCAAATTCCAGCCCGAAGGGCAAATACCTGTTGTCAAAGTTACTGGTGAAGAATTTAGTGGCCACTTCCTCTTTACCGTTTCAGATAATGGGATCGGTATGGAAAGTCAGTACGCGGATCGCATATTCCAGATGTTTCAGCGCCTCCATGCCAAAGATCGTTACCCCGGCAGCGGCGTAGGTCTCGCCGTATGTAAAGAAATCGTAACCCGCCACTTTGGGAAAATCTGGTTCGAATCAACAGAAAATCAGGGAACTACTTTTTTCTTTACCATCCGCAAATAGCCCAAATATTTAGCAAAAAATTGAAAATACTATTGTTTTTACCAGGGATTGACGTTAATTTAGGGCCTACCTCCAAATTTGTTGTCTTTTCATTATGCGAAATGAATTACTAAATCCCCTTTCGACACCTAACGAGGATGAAAGACAACTCCGACCAAAAGTTCTTACAGACTTTACCGGCCAGAAAAAACTGACAGACAATCTTAAAGTATTTATTGAAGCCGCCAAAATGCGGGGGGAACCGCTTGACCACGTTTTGCTTCATGGCCCTCCCGGTCTGGGAAAAACTACACTCTCCTTTATCGTATCCAATGAACTGGGCGCAAATATTACGACTACTTCCGGCCCTGTTCTGGAAAAACCCGGCGATCTCGCCGGATTACTGACCAATCTGGAAAAAGGGGATGTGCTGTTTATTGATGAAATTCACCGGCTCTCTCCTGTCATCGAAGAGTATCTCTATTCTGCTATGGAGGACTTCAAAATCGATATCATGGTCGAAACCGGCCCCAATGCCCGCAGCATAGAAATTGGCCTCAACCCCTTTACCCTTATTGGTGCCACCACCCGGGCAGGTCTGCTTACCTCTCCCATGCTCGCAAGATTTGGGATAAATGCACGGCTGGAATACTATGATGCTGAAACCCTTGCGGCCATCGTCAGACGTTCCGCAGGCGTTCTCAATGTTCCCATTGAATCAGATGCGGCATTTGAGATTTCAAGAAGAAGCCGGGGAACGCCTCGTATCGCAAACCGGTTGCTCCGCCGTACCCGCGACTTTGCCCAGGTCAAAGGCTCTGGCAAAATCAATATGGCCATCGCCAAACTTACCCTCGAAGCGCTCGAAGTAGATGAAGCCGGCCTCGATGATATGGACAATAAAATCCTCCTCACCATTATCGATAAATTTAAAGGCGGACCTGTCGGACTCAACTCCATCGCCGCCTCCGCAGGGGAAGAAGCGGAAACCATTGAAGAGGTGTACGAACCTTACCTCGTAATGGAGGGGTTTATCAAACGTACCGCCAGAGGGCGCGTGGCCACAGAACGAGCGTTTAAACACTTTGGGAGAATACCGGGGAATCTGGACTCCTCTCAGCCTAATCTTTTTTCCTGAAAAAAAAAGATGTCTACCCGCTAAACAGGCAGACACCAGGTATAGGTACAACGTAAAAAAAATCGTTACCCTCAGAAGGCTACATTCATCCCAAACCGGAGATTTACCTCGCGGCTGTACCCCGGACGAAGAAACGAACTGAGGTGGTCCGTCGTCGCAAACATTACGATAGGACCAAGTTTTAGCAACAGGTTGGCGCCCAGATTATCAAATCTTCTGTTTTGTATGGAATAGGTGATTCCAGCAGTAAGTATTTTTCCCAAATCCTTACTTGCACTGACCATCAATGCCGGAAAAACTCTTCCCCGGTAAAATTCATTGTAATATACGCCCCCCAAACGAAGGCCTTTGATTGGCGTAAAAGTCCCGCCGATATATATCCGGGTAGGTAAACCCGTCCGGAAAGTCTCCACTGATTCTGTAATCCCTACCTCTGACTGCAAAGAATCCAGGAATACATCGATGTTAAAAGAATCCTCTTTCAGAATTTCAGCTACATCCAACCCATCAAAGGAAATCGTCCCAGACACTTCGTAGGTTTTTGCCTGATCGGTCCAGTTGATAAATCCCAGATCGATCACACTCGCCGAAAGCTTGACCCGCTCGCTCATCTCATATTGGACGCCAAAGTCTCCGGCAATACCATGGTTGCCTGTAAATGGCTGAAAGTCAAGTGTTGGCTCAATATTCTCAAGGCTTCCCAGATCAAAAACACTGGCCTGTACCTGATAATTGACCTGCATCTGCAACTGATAGATCTCCGAACTGGTAGTAAGAGCCGCTTCGGCAAAGCCGGCAGATAGATTTGCCAGCCCAATCAGATATTTTCCTCTGGCCCCCGCCTGAAATTTCCCCCGGCGAAAAGCAACCCCCAAACCGATCTCATGCCAGGCCGAAAACTGAAAATCAGGCGCAAGCGAAACGGTTTCGTCCACAAAACCCGCATTACCTGACCACGCCAGTGAAGGCAACATTTTGGGGTATGCGATATATCCGGAAGCTTTTGTGCCGGTAAATGCTGAAATCTGTACAGGCCCCACCTTGACATTCAATCCCAGTATATCAGCCTGAACATTCGTCCGCAATACATTCACATCCTTCATCTGCGATAATGCGCCCCCGACATCTACCCGCAATGAATCTGTACCCGGAACCTCCTTTAATATATCCCTGTAAGAAAACCCACTGTGCAATCCATGCAGATACACAGAAGGAAGACTGATACTGATGGTTTTTTCCTGCATAAAAGCGGGATTTACCTGAAGGTTTTGCATTGCACGAGGCATAAAGTAAAGCCCCAGTTCCTGCTGTGCATGGCTCCATGCCGGTAAAGCCAGATACAGCATCGCCATGACTATATAAATTTTTGTGCGTATCATAGCTTATATTTTGATCCGGGCAATCACCCCGAGTTTTAAATCAATCGAATCACTTAGCTGGAACTTCACGGGTACCTGTCCGCCTCCGGCTGTAGAAATCTCTGCCCGAATACGGACTTCGCGGGTAGATGAAAGGGCGGCAAACCGCTCCTCCGAAAAGATCACAGATAATGTCTGACTACCCGGCGCAACCACTGCACCATTGATACCCACTGACGGTGAAGGCAGCAAGCTTGTTGCCACCTCAAACAGTGAGTCAATCACTACTCCCTGAGAATCAAGAAAGTATATCTGCGCCAGAACCTCAACGGGTAAGGCATTTTCTGTGATCAGCTTAAACCCTCCGGAGGCGACAATATCCAGATCGGAGAGGTCGGCTTCAAAAGTATTTTCCATTACAAGATCTTCCAACTTCCCTTCCAGAGGTACTCTTGCAGAGATACCTACTGAAAGGGAACTGGAGTCGGTGATAAAACCGGAAGGGGCGTTTCCACTCGGATTGGTAATAATGCCAAATTGATAGGTGAGAACTTCCGGTAAGGCTGAAATTATATCTGTAATATTTGAATTGGTCCTGTCCAGAATGATGTCAGTGGTACTGTATGCGCCGACCTCCGACAAGGAAGGGTAACCGAGATTTACGCCACCCGCAAGGCCATCATGCCCCAGCGGGATAGTCGTGATTCCATCCGAACCTCTCGCCCAGGCCAGCGAGGTAATTTCGATCGGAACGCCAAATGAATTGTCAAAACGAAACGTAATCGATGGATCTGTCAGGCTAAAACCTTTAAGCGCTATTTGCTCAAAAATATCGTTTTTTATACTATCTGGTTCAGATTCAAAACTATTGGCCGGTATCGTCCCCTCCACATAAGAATAGTCCAGTTCTTTCAACAAAAGGTTTACCTGATCCAATGGGTAGTTCAGCCCATCGTTTTTGTTGTGGGCATAGCAGGAGAAACTGATAGCTCCATTCTCCATATCCAACGCATATCCGGCAAGATCAAATGTAGTTGTGCCAATACCTGAAGGTGGTAAAGGAAAAAATGCAGAAAATGCAATGCCCCCTTTACGGAAATAATCCATCCGAAGATTTACTTCATACTCCCCCGTCAACCCGCTCTGATAATCGACCACCAGTGTACCAGTTTTTAGCACAACCCGGCGCAGTTGTTCAATAGGAAAAGGAATCGTCATCTGCGAATCAGTCATCACAACCGGTATATCCGGAATGGTAATGATCTGTAAATCCTCCCGGGTAAGTGTGGCCAGCCCGGCATCATATATCAGGGTAAGATCACCCGCAGCACTTATTTCCAACCAATCGCCGGTATCAGAGAGATCCAGTGCATCCTGAACAGAAATATGCGTATTCACCAATGGAAGGGCAACTTCCGGAGACCACTCAGGCCCGATGATTTTATCCGTCCCCTCAATCAGACTACAGGAAGATAACCAGACCCATAAGCCAAAAATTGTAAATATTATTCTCAGTTCTGATAGGTTCATGAGGAATTTTCATAAATTAACGAATGCAATTACACAGGTTTTTGCATTATTTAAAAATAAGATATTACAGTTTAATAACATTACATTTTAATAAATTATCCTAATGAATATTCCACAGTCTGTGCGTAAATCCGTCCATGATTTGCTGAATATTTCCATCACTGGGGCATATACCGTAGGGGGAGGGTGTATTCACAATGCCCGCGAGGTAGTTACGGAAAACGGTAGTTTTTTTCTCAAATTTAATGAGAGACACCATTTGTCTAACTTTGAAGTGGAAGCCAAAGGGTTAAATCTGCTTCGTTTTTCTGAAGAAGTAACCGTACCACAGGTCATTGGGTATGGAGAAGACGAAAACTATGCATGGCTGGTACTTGAATTTGTAAAACAGGCGGAAAAAAATGCGAGATATTGGGAAAAACTGGGCTGGCAAATCGCTGGCCTTCACCGCCATACAGCATCAGTTTTTGGTCTCGATTTCGATAATTATATCGGCTCATTGCCTCAGCGAAATCACCAGCATAAGCGATGGCTGGATTTTTTTATCACCGAACGAATCCGGCCGATGCTTTTAATGGCTGTCAACCAGCGGGAATTGGGGCGAAGCACCGCGGGATATTTTGAGATATTGTTTTCCCGGTTGAAAGATTTTTTCCCGGAAGAGCCGCCTGCCTTATTGCATGGCGATCTTTGGGGCGGAAATATCCTTACGGGAGAAACCGGATTTCCCGTATTGATCGACCCCGCGGTTTATTATGGACACAGGGAAGCCGAGCTAGCATTTATGACACTTTTTGACGCCATACCGCAAAGATTTTTTGATGCTTATGAAGAAGTTTATCCCCTGTCCCCAGGGTATAGAGATCGCTTTGATTTATACAATCTATACCCTCTCCTTGTACATGTAAATCTTTTTGGTGGAGGATACATCGCATCTGTAGAAAATATCCTGCGAAGATTTGTATGAGGATCGTTTGTAATTTGGGTGAGGGAATTTGTAAATTGGTGCAATGAAACACTATCTGCCCCTTATTATCAGTCTGCTTATCTTGATTGTTACCGGTTGTACAGGGCCGGACAAATCCACGCAAAACCCTGCGGTTTCTTCTCCTACCGTCAATTCAGATGTACCGGCACCTAATATGGAACAGATTCAGGAAAACCTTGCCAAAGGCATGCTGGGTGATTCGACGATGTTTCCTTTTGTCTATCAGGGAGAAGGGCGAAGTAATATATTCGAAGCCTACACCATGCGGTTTCAACTGACCTATGAAGTCCCGCTTCTGCCTATGATCAACTCTATGGTGCCGTGGGTAAACCCGGAAACATTCAGCGAAGAAAACGGACTGTTTATCACTTATATCCGCAACGGGCGGGAAGTCAGTTTATCTAATCCCTACATCCAGGTACAGTATATCAGCAAACATATGCCCAACTGCAGCAGTGTGGATTCGGTGTATATCTGGCTCAACAACCTCTTTCTCAAAGAGTATAAAGGCGCTGTTATCAGACAGAAACACACTGTCGAGACACTTTCCCGTCTGCCCGCGGTATGCGAAGAGTTTCGCACACCAGATACCGAGCGGATCAAAGGCAAGTATATGGCTTATGCCTATATCGACTATGACAAAGACTATCTGATAGGCCTTGCACTCACGACCACTGAAAAAAACGACTTCGAGATCAACCTTCCTTTGTTTTACAACATTGTGAAGAGTTTCTCCTATTAGGCGGTCGGCTTCGCCGGGTTTCCAAATACCGTCGAACCGGCTTCCACATCCGTAAGCACTACCGCTCCCGGGCCAATCATGGCCCCTTCGCCTATATTCAGTCCGGGATGAATCACTGCACCCATGCCCACCAGTACATCTTTTTCAATCATAACTTCCCTGCCGATACGAGCGCCTGACTGAAAGGTACAGAAATCTGCAACCTGCACATCCTGATCAAATGTCACGCCTGTTTCCAGCAGATTATAACTCCCAATCATCGCATTCGCATGAATAATCGCCCCGGGGTAAATCAGATTTCCTTTTCCTATCTTTGCATAAGCGGATATACTGTTAAACGGGTGAATCAGATTGATGATCTCAGGTTTTTTCAGACTCAGATAATTTACCAGGTTGTGCCGGTGCTCAATATCTCTGGCAGCAATTACCAGTTTGATATTTTCGTCTTCCAAAAGGGTATCGCTGTCTTTGTTGCCAAGTTTGGCTATGACCAGAATATCGTTAATTTCCCGGCTGACTGCACTTTCGTCGTCTGTAAGAAAACCATACACCATCACGTCCAAAGCATTTGCGGCATCGAGCGCAGCCCGGGCTTCAGGCCCTGTACCAATGATGATGATAGGCGTTTTTGATTCTTCCATGAATAATCGGATTTTAGGACAAAACTAAGAAAAATGAGCAGGATCTTTTGTGTTATCCTTTACTGTTTTTTTCTAAACGGTTTTCTATTGCCTTATACACTCCGGGCCCAGCATGCTGACTCTACTTACTGGCTGGAAAATATCTACCCACTGGAAATAGAAGGCGACAGTGCATTGTCTTCTTTTACGGCGCTGGACTCCATCGTGGGCCATTACCGGTTTTTCTTTACTGCCGAACAACACTGGCGAACGATCAATTCACAGATTCAGTTTGCCTTTCTGATTTACCTTCATCAGAAAGCCGGCGTCAGAAATCTTATACTGGAAGGCGGATTTACTTACGGCTACCTGATCAACCGGTATCTGGAAACCGGCGACAAGCGTTTATTGCGCCGCGTGCTCAATGATATTCCCGTGTGTCCGGAAAACCAGATGGCCATGTTTGAAAAGCTCCGCAAATACAATGCACAATTTCCCCCTGAAGACCGTATCATGGTTACAGGGATTGATCTTGAACATTCCCCGGAGCTTGCCCTTCAGGGATTACATACACTGCTACCGGAAGATCGGGCTCCTTCGCAGGAAATAGCTGCCCTGATAGAGGAAATCCAGACTTTGCATCGGTCCAATGTTTTTGAAAAATCGAAAGTAATCCGCCTTTTCCACAGACTCGACCGGGACTTTGACCGAAAAGCTGCGGATTATGAAACATACTGGGGGAAAGACTACGACCTGGCAAAGCTTATTGTAGAAAATGCCCTGCATGGAAAATCTTTTTCGCTGATAAAGGCAATTCTCTTCAAAAACACCTGGGAAAAACGTGAGGAGCATCTATTCGCCAACTTTATCGCCCTCCAACCGCGAATGAGGCCGGGAAACTATTACGCTCAGTTTGGAGCCTTGCATACAGACATAAAAGCATCCATCAACTGGAAATTTCCCAGCCTCGCCCATCGACTCAATTTTTACCCGCAGTCACCAGTAGAAGGGGAAGTCATGACGGTAAGCAGATATTTCAGGAGAATGGCTTCCGATTATAATCGCCTGGGAGAAAACGACAAACTCACCCAAATGATACAGTTTGCAGAAAATAACTACGCTTACCCGATAGTTTTGTGCAGTATGATCGGAAAAAATAGTCCATTCGTGGAGATGAGTAAAACCTTCCAGTATATCATGCTGCTTGATCCGGGGGCAGAAGCACCGCCCTGCAAGTAAGCGTGTAAGAAAGGATTATTGAAAACCTATCAATGGTTTCATCACAGGAATGTATATTTGTAAGGGTGGAAATAAGGAGAGCTTTACATTCAGAATCTTTTGATACAGACAACTATTCGACTTGCAGTTATAGCTGGACTGGCACTGTTGCTTTTATCAGGGCCGGGTAGTAGGATGTCAGCCCAATCCGGGTTAGAAAATTATATTCAAACCCAGGTTTCCCCTTTGGAGATTTCCATCGACAGCGGATTTGAATCGTTTTACATGCTGGATGAAGTGGTGAAAGACTATAAATTTTTTTTCACTGCCGAAGAACACTGGCTTTCCATGAACGCCCAAATAAGGTATCGGTTTCTGATGTACCTGTATTACCAGGCCAATGTAAGAAACCTGATTGTAGAAGGAGGGTATAGTTATGGTTTTATGCTCAACCGGTATCTGGAAACAGGCAATGAAAACCTGCTGATACGCGCTATTTACGATATACCTGTTTGCCCAAAAGATCTGATTGGCTTTTACAGGGAATTATATGCATTCAACCGGTTTCTTCCATCCCGGGACAAAATACGGGTTGTAGGTATTGATCTCGAACAATCACCTCAGCTCGTGATTGATTGTTTGGTGCACCTTTTACCCGAAAAACCATTAACTGCGGGAGTACGAGAAAAAATCAACCAGTTGAAAACCCTGTCTGAAACCGATTACAATGAAAAGGAAATGAAAAAGTATTTCCGCCAATTGTATAAAGAAGTTCAGGAGCGCAAACGTGCATACCGGCGCTATTGGGGGGATCATTACTGGATGTTTGAAATGCTGCTGGAAAATACCGTCGAAGGGTTTGACTCTCCGCTACTAAGGGAGTTTGTCTATGCTCATGGTGATGAAAAAAAGCGGGAAGAAAGAATGTTTGCCAACTTCCGCTTGCTCCACAAATACCACATGCTCCAGCCAGGCAACTATTACGGCCAGTTTGGTGGTATCCATACAGAACTTAACCCTTCGATCAACTGGGGATATCATACCCTGGCACATCAGCTAAACTATGAGCGTTACTCACCGGTAAGGGGGCGAGTACTGACTATTTCCAAATACTTCCGGCGTGTACCCCGAATCTACGAAAGGTTTCGCGAGTTTGATGATTTTATGGCGCTTGTGCAGCAGATCGAGCAGACAAATCCGCAGGATGTGGTGTTATGTCGGATCTGGGGTAATCATTCTATTTTGCCGGAAATTAGCAGGGATTTTCAGTTTATGCTGATCATCAAAGAACCATTGGAGTCGGAGAAATGCAAGTGATAAAAAACACTTCGCCGTATGTGAAAGGTCATTGAAATGGCCACAAGGATTCGATAGGTTTGATACGATTAAGTGTTGAACATAATTCTTGTGCTATGCCTCGCCAAAATATTTCTACACTGACTGCCGATCTCGACGAAATGGTTTTTGCCAATCGTGAAAAAGGCTATGGAGGGTTTTTTCTCAGAAAAAAATATCCACTCCACCTGATGGTCGGCACGATTCTCATAGGTTTAATGGCCCTTGGTTTTACCTTTGGACCTATCATCATGAGGTCGATTGCGCCAGAAAAGGATGCAGACAAAACCAGAAGTATTAAAGTGACAATCACGATGGATGATCTGCCGCCACCTCCGGCTATCGACAATGAGAGCCCGCCCCCTCCTCCTCCTCCGAGAATCAAACCGCCGGAAGTACGTACGGTTGCTTTTCACATTCCGAAACCTACACCGGAAGATGAACTGGATCCGGAAGAAGAACAGACGATTGTCGAAGTGAGCGAACTAAGAGAAGCGCCCAATATCGGTCTGGAAAACAAGGAGGGAGACGAAGAAGGCTTTTTCACCGGAGAGATAGTTGAACTCGTAGAAGAGACTATTCCTGAAGTGATCAGAGAGCCAGAGCCAGCCGTAGATGCATTTGTTTTTGCAGAATCAGAGCCCAGTCCAATCAATATGGATGAAGTCAAAATGATGATCGGTTATCCGCAAATCGCACGTGATGCCGGTATTCATGGCAATGTCGTACTGCGCATTCTGGTTGATAAACGAGGCAACTACACCCGCCATAAAGTGATCAATGAGGTCCACCCATTGCTTACAGAAGCAATCGAAAAACAAATTGCGAACCTTAAGTTTACGCCTGCTATCCAGGCAGGGAAACCCATTCCCTTCTGGGTCAATGTACCGTTTAACTTTGTGCTGATCCAGTAACCGTGCAGATAGAATTAACCTGTGTGAATACATAAGGTTTTGTATCTTTGCACGTCGATGTTTTACAATTAAGACCTCGGCCTGAACCAACGGTTCAGGTCTTTTTATATGAAAAAGCACCTTAAGACTATCATTCAACTCGTCATTGGCCTCGGAATAGCCAGCGCCCTGCTTTACCTGACCTTTCGGGATCGCTCATTGGATGATCTTTTCCTGGCGATGAAACAAGCAGATGTATTCTGGCTTTTGATGGGTGCTGTAGCTTTATTTGGCGTATTTTTTTTCAGGGGAGTGCGATGGAAACTCCTGCTCGAAAGCTCTGGACATCCGGTCGATTCGCTCAATACCATTGCCTCCGTTTTTATCTGCTACCTGGTCAATAGCGCCACCCCAAAACTTGGCGAAGTGGTCAGATGTTCGGTCATGTTGCGCACAGATAAAGTACCTCTGCCTGCCAGTTTTGGTACGGTCATTACCGAGAGAGCTTTTGATGTCATCGTCCTCCTGGCAGGAGTAGGCTTAATCTTTCTGATGGAGGTTCAGCGACTCAGCGACTTATTTACCCAGATGTTTGAGAAGATTTTTGGCGGCATAGAAAATAGCCTGGGTATCCTCATTATTGTAGGGTTAGTCTTCGCAGCTGGCATCGCCGGCATTTACTATATCCTTCGTTGGGGTAAAACACAAACAGGTTTAGCAGGTAAAATATACAACTTTGTCTATACCATGCTGATGGCCGCCAAAAGCGTTTTTTCCTTACAAAAGCCCGGATGGTTTCTCTTTCATACCTTCATGACCTGGACCTGCCTGATTTTGATGAATTATTTTTTCATTCTCGCCCTCCCCGATACCCACGAACTGGGCATTTATTTCGCGGTATTGATTCTTTTTATCGGAGGTATAGGCTGGGCCTTACCCGTGCCTGCAGGAATGGGAACCACACATTTCATTGTCTATCAACTCTTTCTGGCTTTTGGGCTTGAAGGCTCGGCAGGCCAGAATATTGGGTTTTTCTCCAATGGTGCCACCCTTATCTTTACGGTTATTTATGGGATAATCGGATGGATATTTTTCCTGGTAGTTGTGAACAGGATGGAGAAAAATAAAAATAATCCAAATCCCTCCTTTAACTCATAATTTCTCCCTAAATTTGCTCGGCAAATGTCAAAAACGATATTTGCTATGTCAGAAAACAATAAAATCGCTCTCGAAGGACTAACTTATGATGATGTCCTTCTGATTCCCGCCTATTCCGAGGTACTTCCCCGCGACGTCAACACCGCTTCTTTCCTTACCCGTGATATCCGGCTCAATCTCCCTATCGTGAGTGCTGCCATGGATACAGTTACGGAACACCAGATGGCCATAGCCATGGCTGCCAGTGGAGGAATCGGAATCATCCACAAAAATATGACCATCGACCAGCAGGCCGAGGAGGTGCGAAAAGTAAAACGCTCCGAAAGCGGGCTGATCGTTGATCCGATTACACTTTCTGTTGACGACACCCTGATCCGTGCATCTCAGCTTATGAACGAACACAGTATCGGAGGTATTCCGATCACTGACAAGGATGGGCGACTCGTTGGTATTCTCACCAATCGCGACCTTCGCTTTGAGACAGCTGATGGCCGGAAAGTGCGGGAACTGATGACCCACGAAAATCTTATCACTGCACCAGAAGGCACGACCCTCGAAGAAGCCGAAGAAATCCTCCGCCGGTATAAGGTCGAAAAACTCCCTGTAGTGGACAAAACCGGTCGACTGGTTGGATTGATTACCTATCGTGACATCATCAAAAAGCAGGCCTTCCCAAATGCTTGTAAAGACCATCTGGGCCGCCTTCGCGCCGGTGCTGCCGTAGGCGTTACCGCTGACACTTACGAGCGTATCGCAGCCCTTGAAAAGGCCGGCGTGGATGTCATCACGGTTGATACCGCACATGGCCATTCTCAGGGTGTGCTCAATGTCATCAGAGAAGTAAAAAGGAAATTCGCCCACCTGCAGATCATCGGGGGAAATGTCGCTACCCGTGAAGGAGCCGAAGCCCTTATCGCTACAGGCGTCGACGGTATTAAAGTAGGGGTAGGGCCGGGTAGTATCTGTACCACCCGTGTTATTGCAGGAGTAGGTGTACCACAGCTGACCGCGGTAATGGAAGCTGTAAAAGCGGCCAAACCTGCCGGTATCCCCGTGATCGCCGACGGCGGCATCAAGTATTCAGGAGACTTTGTCAAAGCGCTTGTAGCAGGTGCCAGCTGTATCATGGCCGGAGGACTACTCGCAGGTACCGATGAAAGCCCGGGGGAAACGGTATTGTATGAAGGTCGGAAATTTAAAACCTACCGCGGAATGGGTTCTATCGAAGCCATGAAGTCGGGTAGCCGGGACAGATACTTCCAGGATGTGGAAGACGATATACAGAAGCTTGTACCGGAAGGGATCGTAGGGCGTGTGGCTTACAAAGGCACTGTGACCGAAGTACTATACCAGATGGAAGGTGGACTTCGCGCAGGCATGGGTTATTGCGGCGCAGCCGATATTTCGACCTTGCAGACCCGCCAGCTTATCCGCATTACAAATGCAGGACTGCTGGAAAGTCATCCGCACGATGTCCAGATCATCAAGGAAGCACCCAACTATTCCCGCAGGTAGGCACTGCCTAACGACCGATTTTAAACGCTTTTGCCCGGGGGTCATAATATCCGCGAAAAATCTGCCCGCGGTATGCCCCCCGGACAAAATGCGCTTCCCCTCCCGGAAAAGTAGGCCGGCGATTGGAAGACGCCAACGGCGCACTCACCGGTAAAAAAGCCGGTTGGCTCAGCACGCTTCGAAAAAAAACTGACCGGTAAGATTCATCCAATACCACTCCACTCACACCACGTACCTGCGTGGGCTTGACACCTCCCATACACAACTCTGTCATTGGCGCTTCCGGAGAGTTTTGAGCTAAAATCGCCAGATAGTCTGTCCGGGCAACTTCCTGAAGAAAGTCCGCAGTGCGAAAAATAGATTTCTCATTTCCCAATTCATCCATTAACGTTATCCCTCCGGTCTGAATGGCAAGATCATCTTCTGCACCAAAAGCATAGCTGCGGACAATTTGCCCGCCCCTTACATCCATTATCTGTAGCTTTAAGGAGTCTTCTGAAGCTGCCAGCTGATAGAGATAATTTCCAAGAAATGCCGAGTTGGACTTCCAGGAAGATAACTGGGCAAAACCTGGCCCGGTTATATTTTGTTCCAGCTTTTGTCCTGTGCGAAGGTTGATAGAGACCAGATAAGTAAAGCCGGGTTCATCCAGTGTCAGGAATACCGATTCACCATAATGATACATTTTTCCGGGAAGATAAACATCTGTCAGACTTAGCTCTTCCGGCTGTTCGATACGCGTAAGTTCGTAGTCAGTCTTTTCAAGGAAGTCTGCCTTGTCAATTGAAAATTCTCTTGTATCAAAATTATCTTCTCCTTCAAACCGGCAAATCCGGATTGTGTTGGTATTGCGGGGCATCCGGAGAATATGCAGCACCCCGTCAAATGTAAATGTACCCCAATAAATCAACCCTTTGCGTACCCGGCCAACGTCAAAGTTCATGGTTTTGGCTGTTCCTTCAGACTTACTGATCGCATATACCTGATATTCATCGCTGTCTTCAGACCAGTAGTAAATATTCAACTGATCGGGAAGATTGGTGAATCCGACTCTTTGCAAACGCCCTTCGGCAGGCAGATCGTAGAGGGTATAGTTTTGTTTTACTTTAAAGTTGAGATCAAGCAGATACAGTTGTGCTTCTGTTCCTTCTTTAAAAAGCAGGGTAATTCCATTTTCATCTGAAAAGGCATAAACTTCCGCAGAACCAGATAGCGGAACGGGGATTTGAGCAAGCGGTTGAAAATTCTGCCCGAAGACCGGATAAGCAGCAAGCAGAAGAAAATACGACAGGAATTTGAGCTTCAGGTTTTTCATAGGACGGTTACAGACAGATATATTGTCCATTTTTAAAACGAAGAATCCCCGGATAAAATACATCCGGGGATTTTGTTTTTTATTGCAGGAGAATCTTTCGATTTCCCATTAAACCTTACTTTTCGCTAAAAATCACCTAATTTTTTCTCAGGCGGTTCTTCGCTTTTTTTATTGTCCACGGGGGGTTCTTCTTCGAGCAGCCCCATTTGACGCTTCATATCTTTGATGAGTTGTTCGGCGGAAAACTTTTCTGCCTGAGCCTGTTTTTCCAGGTTTTCGATTTCCTTATTTACGGCGGAATCACTTTCAAGGGACATCTCCAGCTTGGCTTCACTGAGCGCTGTTTTGTGATTGATTTTATCAATCCAGTCATCAGAGTCATCCGAAGTAAGTCCGGAGGTAATTTCAGTAACGGCCTCGTTCAATTTACGGGTATGGCGCATTACCTTCATCTGCTCCTCGATTTCCTTACGCTTTTTGATATCATCTTTAAACTCCTGCTTCATTTGTTCTTTGAGCAGACGTCTTCTTTCTTCACCAGTCATAAGTCAAATCTTTAAAACAACTATTCAAGTTCTTTTTTACCAACCTCATTGTCGAGCTCGTCCAGGAGCGGATCTTTGGAATCCAGGCCCATTTCCATTTTAAACTGTTTTACAAGATCTGCAGCGCGAAGGTTTTCGGCCTCTTCATCAATCTTGTAAGAGTCTGTGTCAACAGAGTCGAGCGCCATTTCCATACGGGCTTCGTTTTTAGCGGTTTGTTCATTGACGCGGGTTACCATTTCATCATGGGTTGCATCAATACCAGCCACTTCGAAAGACTCCATTGTGTCAGCAATTTTGGCCTGCCATTTGGCTCTTTCATGGGCGCGAAGTGCTTCACGGGCTTCTGCGATTTTTTTCTCGCGTTGCTTCATGAATACTTTCTTCACTTCCAGTGATTTCTCATAGGCTTTCTGCGCTGTCTCAAACTGCTCCTTGGTCTGAAGCATGTGAGACTTTGTTGACTCCAGGCGAAGCGCATAATTCTGGGCAATATCATCACGACCAGCCTGAATCGCAGCTTTCATTTTAGAGACAAGATCCTTGTATTCCCTTTTGTATTTGCCCAACTCCTTCTCAAGCAACATAACGCTGGCTTTCACCGTCGCAATGTTCTCATTCATTTTAGGAATCTGGTCATTTAATTCCCGGATATTCTGCTCAAGGATGAGTTTGGGATCTTCGATGGAGCTAACAAGTCCCCCAAAAATAGACCTCATTGCTCGTACAAATCGTTTCCACATGTTAATTAAAGCTAAACTGGATTATATAATTTTTTTGTACTTACGGAAAGTTCGATGTATTGGTTAATCAATCTTATCCAATGCAGCTTTTCCGTATTTCCTTTATTTTTCTTGTACCGCCCTAATTTAAGAACTTCTTCCTTATTTCCCACACCTAAGGGGTTCTTTGGTGAGGATGTTGAGGATTATTCCGTAATTTCTTTTACGATAAATGCCGGAACCCACGCCTCAAACTGCCCCATTGAAATACGACACCAGATATCCTGCTCTTCTTTGATGGTAACAGTCGCGCCAGGACCGATCGGCAGAGAACGGTAATTGGCACCAAAACCTGGCTCTTCATAAAAAGCCGTGGATTGCATGACCACTGCACGACGGGGAGAAAACCAGGCCTGTTCCAAAAGGATTATACTGAACACAATGGCAATTACCCCCGAAACAATCCCTATCGCGTGAAAAATACCGTGTACCCTTCGGATCACCACCACACTGCTCAACATAGTCAGTACAGCTAAAAACAGCGTCAATGAAAAATAGTTGTGATGAAGAAACAACCGGTAACTACTCCATGTTTCACCGGCAGAAAGTCGCTCTCTATTTGCCACACCCATCAGCTGACCGATCTTATCTTCGATTCTCCCACCCCCAAATTCCCATTGAATCTTGCGCAAATAGTATATGGAAGCGGGAAAATTTCCTTTTTTTTCATACATATATGCCAGACGATAAAAAATTTGTTCCTGCACATAACCGGTCTCTATCACCTGCTCATAAAGAGGTATCGCATCAGTAAAGTTCTCATATTCAAACTTTTCCGATGCCCGCTCTAGTAAACTGTCAACCATAACCCTCGTTTTGGCTGTTATGGTCTCTGGCCAAAAAATTATCAGCCAGAGTAAAATTCTTATAAAATTACTTGACATTCCAGTCAATGGGCGTATCTTTGCATTCGCAATTACGTAAAGGTTATCTACGTTTGCAAAAAAAGAAGATTCGGTAGCTCAGCTGGTAGAGCATCTCACTTTTAATGAGAGGGTCCAGGGTTCGAATCCCTGCCGAATCACAAATTTTTCACTTTTTACGCCCAGGTGGTGGAACTGGTAGACACGCTACTTTGAGGGGGTAGTGTCCTTACGGATGTGGGGGTTCGAATCCCCCCCTGGGTACGAAAAGCTGCTTACCAGCGGCTTTTTTGCTTTTATAACCCTCACCTGCATTTCCCCACAATCATTTCCCGCAACTTAGGATTCCGGTCAACCGATGCCAGATGGTACACATTATTTACCAGGTTGCAAAAGGCCCTATCGGTCATCGATGATGCCGCACGCATCAGCACGCCATCAGGACGCCGCGAAAGGGTAACTTCCAACAAATAATACTCCAACTGCGCCTCTTCATTCAAAGACTCCTTAGCGGGCAGGAGAATGTCTCTGGCCATTACCAAAACTTCCCGGTCTGCCATCACCTGATGAAGAAATATATAATGCTTCGCAACGCCGTGACACTCTCCAGAAGTGTATGCTTTTCCCTTATAAAATTTGTGGAGCGTGCGTAAAGCTTCCAATGCTTTTGTATGCCGGGCTGAATATTCATCTCTGCGATCTCCATAAATATAATAATTGGCCAGTTTCAGATATAATTTCACCCTCAACGTTCGGATGTTTTCTTCCGGAAGCGCTTTGGCGATTTTCTCCAGCCGCTCAAACTGCTTGACCATGTCTTCTGCCTGAAAGGTCGTATCAAAAAAAACACCACGCATTTCATCCCAGCTTTCTACATTTAATGTCAAAAACCTATACAGGTCAAATTCAAACAACATCTCGGTTTCATCTGCTTCCGGCGAAAGTGCTACCTGTTTTAATATTTCGTAAAATGGCCCGTTAACAAAATTCAACCCCAACGGTCTGTTATTATTATTTCCTCTTGAATTCGCACAAGTGGTATTGCTCAGAAATATTGCGCCGTTTCCCATATTAAAATCAATATGGTTCAACAACAGCGTTTGAAATGGAGGCTCAAACGGATAGGCCATTTTACAATAAATTTCCGGAGATAACTGCCTGTCTGATATTCGCTTGTAAACATAACTTTGCAAATACAATGTATGGCTCAGCATGGCTTTTAACATGTCCTTATTTTTTCTTGAGTAATAATAAGAGACTCTGTCAATGGCGCTTTTCAGATTTTTTCGAATAATGGTTTCTTCATCATAACATACCGCCGGTTTTTGTTTTTGTATATCGGACAACATATCATAGAAATCCACAAAATTCAGCAGATCAGAAGAAAAAGTGAAAAGGGAATTACAAAATTCGTCAGACTCAGCCATTGTGCCCGTGCGTATTTCCTCCCTGACATAGCGCCGAATCGCAGCAATTCGCATCTGTGCTTTTTCAACGTCTTCGTTTGACGCCCGTGGATTTTCTGCAATTGTGCGATAACGTTCAAAATCCTCCCGGATAATTTCCCGAATTTTTTCGGGGGTGAGTTTTTCCTCTACCATAAGTTTCAGCTCAGCTTTTCGCTGAGCGGCAAAGGCTACTTCAAGATTCTTTAAATGTTGTTCGTTTTTCAGCAATTCTTTAATCTGCGACTGCGTCTTATTTGTCCAGCTACCGTAAGGCGTATTTTTCAGTCTGTCAGACTGGAGTTGTTTGAAAAACAGATCCCAGTTCTCTGCGGTTTCAATTGTTGGGGTAATCGAATCCGCATTTACTTTTTGCAGCAGCTTCAGTAAAAGTCCGGCCCGTTCCTTTTGAAGCCGCAGATTCGTGCTGTCCTGGCCTTCTACGGATGCAAATGCAGTGATCTTTGCCTGCCGGATGGTGTAACTACTATCTCGCAGAAACTTTTCAACCTCAGCCAAATCTCCTATCACAGGCCGGGTTTGACTTTTTCCAAATATCAGGGTAAAGGTTTCCGTTCTGCTTCTGCGGGGATTGGGTTTATATACAGGAATTCCTTTTGGAATAAAAGGTTCGCCATTTTCATAGTAGTAAAGCGGCCGGTTAATCGGGCTGCAATTCTGACAATTGATTTCAGGGTATGGCGGGAGTTTATCTACATAGCGAATGGGGAAATTATCAAACCGCAGAACCGCGCAAAGATTTTTTTTCCGGAAAAACTGAATTTCATACGCACCGCCTTCCTCCACATCCATTGGAAGAGAGCCAAGATCTAATCTCCAGCCCAGTCTTTTTGTGGCTAGCGGATCTTTCTTTTTCCCTTTTAAAAAATTTTTAAATTTCTGCCTTCTTGCCTCACTCGCCCTGTTGTCGGTGATCTGATCAAACCGCTGCCACAACTGTTGTCTGATCTGATTGCGATAGATGATTTCACCGTTTAATAATTGTGCGGACTCTGCATAGGAGCTATTCACCGGCGGAATATACACGAGCCGGATCCCATCTTTTCGTTTTCGAATGACAGCAGGCAGATAGGCAATCTGAGGAGATAAGAGTTCAAAAGAAGAATGGGAAGTTACCGAAAACTGAAAGTCGGTCTTTTCCAAAGCCGTTACACATTTTTTACATTTTCCTGAATCCGACCGCTTATTTACCGTCCACATGGTATGAACCTGGGCCGAAAGCGAATAATAAAATACCAATAGCAATCCTGCGATTGCCAGTCGGAGCACCGGGGATAGATTCATCGGATATATGTTTTGTCGTTTGCTAGTAAATCTATACTATTTTTCGCTTTTAGTCAACCGACTTTTCACATATTCCGGCAATGTCTCAAAGGTTTATGGCAGAACGCCCCCACGGTCGGCAAAGTAATTGCTCCCGTTAAAGCGAATAAATGCCCCATCTGAAATGGATGAAAATTCACGGCCTCCCCTGGCCGAAAAGTCAATAGCTACGGCTATGCTTAATTTCAGGTCGCCGGCATCTCCTGTGATTTTCTCTATCTTTAAAAAATCCTTCCCTCCGTAGTCCTGTACAAGTGCCTCCGAGAAGTAACCGTTTTCCACTTTCAGGCTTCCGGGCACAAAAGACAACCCGCTGCCACCGGGCAGGGAATGATGAAGATCAAACATAAGATCAGGGCGGCCGGGCATTTGCCTGAACTGGTAAATCACATGCAGGGTATCCCTCGCGGAGGAAGGATTTATGTCTGTAGAAATATATAGTCTGGGAGGAGAAAGGCGGTAGTGGCTCAGGTCCTGATACATCAACATGACTGCCAGTGCAAGACTCGTGAATGTTGCCCCTGCAAGCATAAATTTTGTAACAATCTGATAGCGAATCTGCTGCTTATGGGCAGTCTTTAGTTCATTCTTTAGCTGGGTTTTCATAGGAACTCAGGTTAGATAATAAACATTAAATTACCCTTGTGCCAAACAAATAAAAAATCCAAATAATGAAATATATTTCACAGAAACAATTTTCTCTTTAAAAGCAAAAAGGCGATCCCGTGGAAGGGATCGCCTTATATGAAATAAATTTCTTATGATCAGTCAGGACTTCCTACACGGATCATCGCGCAGCGGAAACCGATAGTTGCGCTGGAAGAGTCTGCATTGTAGAAACGTCTTGCACCGGGAGAGAGGTAGTAAGCGATATCATACCATGAACCACCGCGATATACTTTTACGTTATCAAATCCGTCATTTCCAACAGGTGCGTTTGGATCTGGGTTGAAGAGCAATGACTCTTTGGATTTATAGGAAATATCATCGAGCCAGTCATCAGGGCGGATTTCAGTTTTACCTTTCCGACGGTAAGGGTTGAAGTCTTCCACATCTTCGAATGCAAGCACACGGTAGTTGTCCTGTGTCCATTCGGCGACGTTGCCAGACATGTTGTAGAGCCCAAAATCGTTTGGCCAGAACTCAAATACAGGCGCTGTGATCATATAACCGTCAGTCATATGTTTGCCGTCTCCACCTCTCCAGCCGGCGTAGTCACCACGACCGCGTTTGAAGTTGGCACGGAACTGACCTTTACGGTTGCGGAGAGATTTCCCTTCCCATGAGTAGATTTCACTTTCGAGGAGACCACGGGCAGCGTATTCCCATTCTGCTTCAGTAGGCAGGCGGTAGGAAGGATATTTAATCGCTTCTTCGTCTTTTTCTGTAAGCACGTCGTTCACCTTCTGTGTCCGCCATTTGCAGTATTCATTGGCCTGGTGCCAGTTTACCCCCACTACCGGATACATATTGAATGCCGGGTGGCTGTAATAAGTTTCTGCATACGGATCGTTGAAGGCGAGGTCGCGACGCCATACATTGGTATCAGGATACAGTTCCTGAAAGCGGGTTTCTCCACCATCATTTTTCAGAACGTCTTCCAGGAATTCTTTCCAGTCAACGTTTGCGATTTCGGTTTCATCCATGTAAAAACTCTGGACAGTAACCTGACGCTGACGGTTGTCCATCGAATTTTCGATATCTTTTTCACCGCCGCCCATCAGGAAAGTACCACCAGGAATTAAGACTAAACCGGGTGCGGGCTCAGTTTCCTTGTACTTAGGGGGTTTGTAGGTATCATCGCTATATTTGATACCCGTTTTGCTGCTGCGCTTGCTTACGTTGTTGATTTTGCTTTTGTGACTGGAACAGCTAACCATGAGCCCACATGCGAGGAGGGCTGACAGCGCATAAGTGATTCCTCTGTTTTTCATAAGAAGACGTTGATTTTACAGCTTTATTACGACACACTTGCCGGAATATTGCCCGGTTTTACTCGTATTGAAGGTAAATGATAACAAGTAGAGCTTTTTATCCTGATAATTCGATTTTTTGTTCAAAAAAAAGATCGTGATCCTGATAATCAAAATCTTGGACAAGGCATTTTGCGGTGTCTGAGACCTTTAGGTTTGTTGTATTGTTCAAACTCCATAACAACCGAAATCTCATGAGAACCACCGGAGATGCGCTGGGTAAGATCGGAGATCGTGTAGTCGTAAGAGTAACCAAAGCTAAATGGCCCCTGTTTTACACCGATAAGACCAATCATAGCGTCCTGGTGGCGATACCAAAGTCCAAACACCATGGGTTCGATATTCACATACAGACCTCCATCAATCTGATAAAACTCTCCCTGCATTTTATAAAGGAATACAGGCGTGATAGACATTTCCCGGCGGCTTCCCATCGGCTGAATCGGGATATTAATACCACCGGTTACAGTATATTTTCTGGGCAGCTTTGCTTCAATATTGCTCTGGCTCACCTGAGTAAATACTTCCTGTGGCTCCGTAATATGATTGACAGAAACGCCCAACCATGCATACTCATTGTAATAAGTAATACCTGCGCTGACATCTGGTCTGACTACAGCATTCGAAATATTTCCAGGTTCCAAAGTAGGTCTTACAAAACCATTGCGTGGATCGATCTGGTCGGGGAAACGAAGTTTATAAAAATCAATACTTGCCTGCTGAATACCTCCTGAAAGGCCAAACCGAATAAAATTGTCATCCACAATTTCGACTTCATAAGCGTAGCTGAGGTTGACATTCAGCTTGGTAAGATTACCTTCCCCTGCCACGTCAGAGTTGAAATTGATACCCAATCCCTGCGAAGTTCCCAAAAAGTGAACGGGTTGGTCATAGGAAAAGGCAAATTGTTTATAGTATCCTGGAATTTTTACCCACTGGGCGCGGTAGTTCATCGCTACTCTCGGACCGATACCACTTCCTGTGAATGCCGGATTGAGCATCACCTGATTGGAGTAAAATTGCGAATACTGCGGGTCCTGTGCCTGGGCGTTTGTCAGGAAAAGAAAGCACAATGCCAGAACAAGGGACGCATGAGCTAAAAGCTTTTTCATTTGGCAAACAGTGTTAAAGTAATATCGCATATTCATATGCAGGTATAAAAGTATTGCTTTTCGTGAACATATAATAGCCGAAACCGTAATTGGTTACACCTCTTTTTGGAAAATTTGGATTGGAAGGTGCAATCTGCATGATTTTTTCAATAAAAACCAGCGAATTATTTTCACACTCCTACATCAGAACCCAATTTATTTAACTCTAAAAGCGGTGAAATATTGAAATAAACCTAAATTCGTACGTAACTTTTCTTAATACTACCAACTCAGAATTTTCCCTCAAAACTTATGAACGTATGGCTGAAAGAAGTAGTATATTTGATATGATTGGTCCTATCATGATTGGTCCTTCGAGTTCACATACCGGCGGAGTAGCCAGAATCGGACGGGTAGCACGGGGATTGTTTGGTCGCCAGCCTGAGCAGGCTGTGATTACTTTTTACAATTCTTTTTCCCGTACTTATGAAGGACACGGAAGCGACCGCGCCATTATTGCCGGGTTGCTTGATATGAAAACCGATGATGAAAGGTTAAAAAACTCATTTGATTTTGCAAAGGAAGCAAATCTGCTTTATTCCTTCAAGGCAGTTTTTAATGCTTCGGCGCTTCACCCCAATTCTATTAAAGTAGAAATGGTAACCGGAGAGCGAAAAATGAGTGTTCTCGGAGTATCCCGGGGTGGCGGCCTGATCTCTATTGTTGAAGTTGACGGGTTTCCCTGCAATTTTTCTGCCCAGTCTCCTGTCATGGTCATAAAAGCTGATGACACAAATGGAAGTGCCGCTTTCATTACCAATGTTGTTGCCCATGAGGATTGCAATATCGCCACCATGACCATCAACCGCAGCGGAAAACGCGCGCTAGCCAAACTGGTTATTGAACTGGATTCGCCCATCCGTTCGCTGACACTTGAATACTTAAAAAGTCTGAACTGGGTGCGGGAAGTCATTTATCTCCCCAATCTCGATCTATAAAAACTCTGCAAAACGCCGGATACTCTCTGCCATCGGTTTTGTGATCCCATTGCTTTTGGCAAACTTTACAATGCCTATTTCTGCCCGGCAGGAAAACTGAATATACAAAAAGTTCTATTCTTATGACAATTCGAAGTATCACTTTTGTTTGGGTGTTGAGCCTGATGATCTCCCTCACCTTTGCACAAGATGCCAGTACATGGGATCTCAGAAAATGCCTTGAATACGCAGCGGAAAGCAATATTTCCCTGAAACAGGCTGAGCTTAATCAACTCAATAATCAAATTGCCCTGGAGCAGGCACAGGCATCCCGTATGCCTTCCCTGAGTTTTGGAGGAAATACCACTACCAACTTTGGTTATTCGGTAAACCCCTTTACCAACCAGTTTACGTCTCAGGCTATTCAGTCCCTGAATACAGGCCTTTCTTCCAATGCTACGCTGTTTAATGGTTTTCGAATCAGCAATACCATCAAAAGATCGGAACTTGACCTGAAGGCCAGCGAACTCGATTACAAACAGGCTGAAAATGACCTGGCATTAAATATCACACTTGCCTATCTTCAGATTCTGAGAAATGAGGAAATCGTAAAAAGTTCACAACTTCAGGTTGCGTCCACCAAAGAGCAGTACGACCGAACCGAAAAACTTGTACGGGCAGGCTCTTTAGCACAGGCAGACCTGATACAGCTTGAATCACAAATTGCTACAGATGAACTCGCCCTCGTCAATGCCCAGAATCAGCGGGAGTTATCTTATCTGAACCTGATGCAAATCCTTCGGCTTGATCCCAACCAGCCTTTCAGAATACTGGCACCGGAACTTGACGACCCCGGAGCAGATTTTATGGATGCAACGACAGCAGAGATTTATAAAATGGCCGAGGACACACAGCCGTTTATTCAAAGTGCTGATATGAAAGTACAAAGTGCTGCATTGGATATCGAAATTGCCAAAGCAGGCCGCCTGCCCAGCCTCTCAGCTTCTGCGCAGGTGGGGTCTGGTTATTCCAGCGGACGACAGCAGTTTACGGGAGAGACTTTTGATGTTACTTCTCCCGTCGAAATTGCGGTGAATGGCGGCGAAGTACAGCCCGCAAATATTACCTATCCCAATCAGGGAAGAGTAACCGATACCTATACTTTCAGCAACCAGATGGTAGACAACATCGGCGGAAGTGTTTCGATTAACCTCAATATACCGATTTACAACCGCAAGCAGAATTTGGCCAATATACAACGTGCCGAAGTAACCATGAAAAGCGCTCAGTTTACCGCTGAACTCCAGCGCCAGCAACTGGAACAAACCATTCAACAGGCTTACCTGGATGCGAAAAGTTCCTATAGCAGCTATCTCGCAACACAAAAACAGGTCGCTGCACTTGAGCTCACTTATCAGAATACAGAAAAACAATTTACTCTGGGCGTAGCCAATTCAACCGAATTTTTGCTGGCAAAAAACAATCTGAACCGCGCGAACAATGATCTGGTGAGAACCAAATTTGACTTTATATTCCGTACGAAAGTATTGGACTTTTATCAGGGAAAACCATTAGGATTATAATTCTGATGGTTTTTCTGACTTACTTTACACACAAGACGCTATTCATGGATAAACTTATGAGAAGGATTTCATTTCTCACATTTCTGGCCTTCTTTGTGCTCGTTGCAGGATGCCAACAGGCGAAAGTAAAAATTCAAACGGACAAGGCAGAGGTGCGTTCGATATTTTCAAGGGTATCTGAATCAGGCACAATCCAGCCTACCGTCGAAGTCCCTGTTGCACCTGACGTTTCCGGAGAGGTCGTATTTATTGCCATTCAGGAAGGCGCCAAAGTAAAGCGGGGAGAATTGTTGTTAACCATACGCCCTGATGACTATAAAGCACAGTTGGAACAGGCAGAGGCAGCAGTCAACCGTAGTCAGGCTGCATACCTTCAGGCAAAAGCCAGCGTAAGTCAGGCCAGGGCAACCCTGTTGCAGGATTCTGTTGGCATGGTCAGATCCCGGCAACTTTTCAAAGAGAATGTAGTCTCCAAAGTTGACCTCGAAAATGCCGAACTTAAATTTAATGTCTCCAAATCTCAGTACGAAGCTGCCGCCTATAACTTACAATCAGCTTTTTATCAGGTGAAAAGCTCAGAAGCGACCAGAAAACAATCCCGGCAGAATCTGGATCGCACCAATATCTACGCATCCATGGATGGCACAGTAACCAAACTCAATGTAGAACTTGGCCAGCGTGTGGTAGGTACCAGCATGATGTCGGGAACAGAAATTATCAAAATTGCCGATCTGTCGAGTATGGAAGTACTCGTGGAAATCAATGAAAATGACATCATTAATGTCGCATTGGGAGACTCCGCAAGGATCGAAGTGGATGCTTTTCCCGATCAGGTCTTTTACGGAAAAGTCTCGGAAATTGCCTATTCTGCAACAGTCGCAGGGATCGCAAGCACAGATCAGGTAACCAATTTTGAAGTAAAGGTAAAAGTATCACCTCAGTCTTATAAAAATATTTCCCTGGCGAAAAAAACAGTTTCCGCTGAAGAAAGCCCTTTCCGCCCGGGTATGACTGCGTTGGTAGAAATTTATACCCGCAGTGAGGTTGACGTAACGACGGTACCCATTCAGGCTGTAACCCTTCGCAACGATTCGCTGGGAGAAGGAAAAGAGGTGGTATTTATCTATGAAAACGGAAAAGTCAGCCAGGTACAGGTGGAAACCGGTATAAGTGATGATTCTCATATACGGATCATTTCAGGTGTAAATCCGGATCAAAAAGTGGTAACCGGACCATATACGATTCTTTCGAAAAGACTTAAGGATGGTATGGATGTAGAAGAATCTAAAGAAATATCGCCCGGAAGAACCGAAGGGGAGAATGATTAACCAGATTTTTCCCTAATTTAGATGTGTGGAATTCTTAGATGAACTTAACGAAGCGCAACGTGAGGCAGTAATGAGTGTGGAAGGCCCGCAACTCGTTATTGCAGGCGCAGGTAGTGGGAAAACCCGCGTACTTACTTACCGACTGGCATTTATCCTGTCACAGGGTCTGGCTGACCCACAGGAACTTCTCGCCCTTACCTTTACCAATAAAGCCGCAAAGGAGATGAAGGATCGTATTCTGCGGCTGATTGGCCCGGAAGCGAAAAGCCTGATCATGGGCACCTTCCACTCTATTTTTTCCAGACTGCTGAGGGTTGAGGCAGAAAAACTCGGTTATACCAACTCTTTTACCATTTACGACAGCGACGACTCGCTAAGACTGATAAAAACTATCCTCAAAGAAAAAGGTCTCAACGACAAAGTGTACAAACCTTCGGTCATTCGCCATGCGATCAGTACAGCTAAAAGCAGGCTTGTCACACCTTCTGAGTATATAGAACTGGCAACAGACGAGTTTAATCAAACCGTAGCGCAGATTTTTAGTGTGTACACTCAGCGCCTGTTTAAGGCCAACGCCATGGACTTTGATGACCTTCTGCTGAAGCCGATTGAGTTGTTTGATAAGTTTCCAGACATTCTCTACAAATATCAGCACCGCTTCAAATTTATCATGGTAGATGAATACCAGGATACCAACCTGGCGCAATATCTTCTCACCAAAAAACTTTCAGCTGTTCACGAAAATATCTGTGTGGTAGGCGACGATGCCCAAAGTATCTATGCCTTCCGTGGAGCCAATATTCAGAATATCCTGAACCTTAAAAAGGATTATCCTGATCTGAAAGTCTACAAGCTGGAACAGAACTACCGATCCACTCAAAATATCGTCAACGCCGCCAATTCTGTCATTTCCCGCAATAAAGACCAGATACAGAAAAAAGTCTTTACCGAAAATGCAGAAGGTGAAAAAATCCATCTGGTCGAGACCACCTCTGAGCAGGAAGAGGCAAGACAGGTAAGCGGTATGATTCGGGAGCAGAAACAGGTACTCAATTTCTTTAATAAGGATTTTGCCATTCTCTACCGCACGAATGCGCAGTCCCGGGCAATGGAAGACGAGCTAAGACGTACGGGTCTTCACTACAGAGTTTTTGGCGGATTGTCGTTTTATCAACGAAAGGAGATCAAAGATGTGGTTGCCTACCTTCGCCTCGCCATTAACCCGCGCGATGAGCAGGCACTCGACCGGATTATCAATTACCCTACAAGAGGTATTGGCAAAACTTCCCTGGAGCGGCTTACGGTTTTTGCAGATCAACACAACCTTACTTTGTGGGAATCTCTGGAACAGGTTGTGCATTCGGGTCTCAATGGCAGGGTGGTCAGCATCATTCAGGACTTTGTCACCATGATCAGAAGTTTTGGCGTCATCGCCAAAAATGGAGATGCTTATGAAGCGGCCAGCCATATCGCCAAAAATTCGGGTATATTGAAGGAACTCCACGCAGAAAATACGACAGAAGGGCTGACGCGCTGGGAAAATGTACAGGAACTGCTCAATGCCGCACAGGCTTTTACAGAAAATCCCGATCAGGATAATGTAAGTCTGGAAAATTTTCTTGCAGATATTTCGCTCTTCACAGACCAGGATCAGAAAGACGACAATGACGACTACATCACGCTCATGACGATCCATGCCGCCAAAGGGCTGGAATTCAAGTCTGTATTTCTGGTCGGAATGGAAGAAAATCTTTTCCCGAGTTCGCTTTCCATTGAAACCAGGGCCGACCTCGAAGAAGAGCGACGGTTGTTTTATGTGGCAGTAACCCGGGCCGAGCAGCGACTTACCCTGTCATATGCACGGTCACGATATAAATTCGGTACACTTCAATTTAATGAACCGAGCAGATTTATCGATGAAGTTGATCCGAAGTTTATCATTCGCCCATATCAGATCACGGCCCGACGGGAAGTAAGTGGAAGAGGAGCCGTTCAGTCGAGAGAAACCGTTTCCAGAAGACCCCTTCAACCACTTACCAGAGCGACGGTAGGCCACGAAAAAGAAGAATTTCCATTGGCTGACCCTAAACAAATTGTACCCGGAGTACAGGTAGTTCATGAAAAATTCGGAAAAGGAAAAGTATTGACCGTGGAAGGAGAAGGAGTCAATAAAAAGGCAACCGTATTTTTTGATCAGAAAGGTCAGCGGGTCTTATTGTTGAAATACGCAAGACTGCAGGTTGTACAATAGGACTGCGAATGAATAGTATTGCAGCTTTAAATAATTTTTAGCTACTTTGCATGGGAAAGCCACTCCTATTACATTCATCCTTACCGGTTCTGAGACGAAATAATATCCTGTTACCAGGGATGTAATAAGCATTCACATATCTTTTTATGAAATATAAAATATCTGAAGAACCTCTCAAACTACGTGAGTTTGGCAGAAATGTCCAGGCAATGGTAGATTATGCCCAGACTATTACTGACAGAGATGTCAGGACACGGGTTGCCAACGAGATCGTGAGGATTATGACCAATTTAAATCCTAACCTCAAGGATAATCCGGACTATAAACAAAAACTCTGGGATGCTGTTTTTCTGATTAGTGAGAATCAACTGGATGTAGAAGCCCCTTATCCCAAACCTGAGAATCTCGCAATTATTCTCAAAGGAGGAAAAAAAGTACCTTATCAAAAAGGAAAACCTAAATATCGCCAGTATGGCAACCATGTCCATCTGATGATTGGAAAGGCAATCGATATGGAAGAAGGGCCTTACAAAGTAGATTATATCAACCAGATCGCCAATACGATGCGGTTGTTTCTGAAAACCATGGATCGGGATTCTGCCCAGGAAGAAGTTATTGCTGAGCATATCAACGATATTTCTGGCGGGAGAATCAGAGTTCAGGCAGAGGATCTCACTTTGTCGAGAGTAGCCCTGAATCCACCGTTGTACAACCAACCCACCACCCACAAACCGCATAATCGCGGCAACAAAAACAATTACAACAATACGCACAAACGTAAGAACAGCAATAACAACAATAATAAGCGACGCAGAAAAAATTAGGCGTCAGCCTTTTAGCATCAGTATTCATGGAATTTTTCGAAGTACAAGGTGGTCATCGCCTGCATGGCGAAATCACACCACAGGGCGCCAAAAATGAAGCTCTCCAGATTCTTTGTGCAGTCCTGCTTACCCCAGAACCCGTAACCATAACCAATATTCCCGATATCGTGGATGTCAATCGCCTGATTGATATTATTGGATCTATGGGTGTAACCGTAGAGCGACTGGCTCCCGATACCTGTCGTTTTACCGCAGATAAGGTGGATCTTGATTTCCTCAAATCCAATGCTTACCTGAAAAAAGCCCGTGCACTGCGTGGGTCGATCATGCTGGTCGGGCCTTTGCTTGCCCGTTTTGGCAAAGCTTACATCTCAAAACCCGGAGGAGACAAAATCGGACGAAGAAGATTGGACACCCATTTCTGGGGATTTCAGCAACTAAGTGCCGAATTTAACTACAACGACGCCGAAGAGATATTCGAAGTTACTGCACCCGGGCGTCTGCGCGGTAAATATATGCTGCTCGATGAAGCATCGGTAACAGGAACAGCCAATATTGTAATGGCAGCTGTACTCGCTGAGGGAATCACCCAAATCTACCATGCAGCCTGCGAGCCTTATCTCCAGCAACTATGCAATATGCTCAACCGCATGGGTGCAAAGATTTCGGGTATTGGCAGCAATCTTCTGACCATTCAGGGAGTAGAATCTTTACAGGGTACGGAGCATCGCATGCTGGCTGATATGATCGAGGTCGGAAGTTTTATCGGCATGGCAGCCATGACTCAGAGCAAACTCACGATAAAAGATGCAGGTGTAGCACATCTTGGAATTATTCCCGAAACTTTTCGGCGCATGGGAGTCAATCTGGAGATTTCCGGAGACGACATTATTGTACATCAGCAGGATGTATGTGAAATTGATACTTTTATCGACGGAAGTATCCTTACCGTATCGGATCATCCATGGCCAGGATTTACCCCTGATTTGCTAAGTATCATACTGGTACTGGCAACCCAATGCAAAGGCTCTGTACTTATTCATCAGAAGATGTTTGAAAGTCGTTTGTTTTTTGTAGACAAATTGATTGATATGGGTGCCCAAATCATACTCTGTGATCCGCACCGCGCCACAGTCATCGGACTAGAAAGAAAACAAAAGCTCAAAGCGATATCCATGACCAGCCCTGATATACGTGCGGGCGTGGCATTGCTTATTGCCGCTTTATCAGCAGGCGGAACTTCCCGCATCTACAATATTGAGCAGATTGACAGAGGATATCAGAACATCGAGCAGCGTCTTACAGCGATCGGCGCAAAAATCACCAGAAAGCGGGAATAGTCTCATGCCGTAACCCGGCCGACAATTTTGTCGTTTTTTCAGGTGTATATTTGGTTACATTTATCATAACTGTTTAAAAACGAGAAACATGATCAAGAAAATGTCGATATATCTGTTTTTAGCAGCAATGTTGGGAACAGGTGTTGTTCTGACAGGATTTTCCGGAAAATCCGACGAGGTTGTTCAGCCGCAGGCCGAACAAATTAAATGGTTATCCATTGAAGAAGCCGTCGCTGCTGCCGCAAAAGACAAGAAAAAAATTGTCGTGGACGTTTATACAGACTGGTGTGGCTGGTGCAAAAAGCTGGATAAAGATACTTACTCACAGGCCGAAGTGATTGCCTATGTAAACCGAAACTATCATGCGGTAAAGTTTAATGCCGAACAAAAAGAAGATATCACAGTAGGAGGTGTTACCTATAAATATATCAACAACGGACGCAGAGGCTACCACGAGCTTGCAGCTAATATGCTGAATGGGCGTATGTCATACCCTTCCACAGTATTTTTCGATCATCAGCTGAATATTATTACCAATGTGCCCGGATATCACGACGCAAAGGAAATGCTGACTATCCTGAATTTTCTGGGAGAAGATGCCTATAAAACTACCTCTTGGGATACTTATCAGAAAAATTTTAAAAGCCCACGGTAACAACCTGAAGCAATACGGGAAACTGCCAGTTATGCCAATGACAATTGCCAGGTTGTCATTGGCATAAATTGTGTTTTAATACTACCCGATGAATGCTTAATTTTGCGGCTTCTACGACAGGAAACTATCACGTAAAAAACTATGAAGGAAGAGATGAAAGATCATGAAGTAGAGAACAATCAGTCCCAAACGGAAACTCAAACGACTGAAAACCCCGTCATAGAAAATGAAATCATGACAGACGAATCTATCCCCACACCGGAAGACAACGAAGATTTAGATAGCCATGAATCTGATAATCAGCAACTTGACGAAAGCTTTGCAACGATAGATGATGCTATTAAGGTAATTGCTGAACTTCAGATGAAGTTGCGGTCTGCTCATAAAGAGGCAGAAGATCAGAAAGATAAAGTACTGCGGCTACAAGCTGACTTTGACAATTTTCGGAAAAGAAAAGCCAAAGAGCAGACAGATACCGTTCGTTTTGCCAATCAGGAACTGCTTTTGAACCTGCTTCCGGTACTGGATAATTTCTCCCGTACCCTTGACGCCATTGAAAAAACTGACAACCTGACAGCGATTAAGGAGGGTATTGGCCTCGTTGACAACAGTATGCGTCTGCAACTCAGCAAAATTGGTCTTGAACCGATCGAATGTGTAGGAAAACCATTCGACTCAGAAATACATGAGGCTATTTCCAGCTTTGAGGTCGAAGATGAATCCAGGAAAGGACTGATCATCGATGAAGTGGAAAAAGGTTATAGGTATCGCGACAAGGTTATCCGGTTCTCCAAAGTAATCGTGGGGGAATAACAGCTTATGGCAAAGAGAGACTATTATGAGGTTTTAGAGGTAAGCAAAAGCGCTTCTAAAGACGAGCTTAAAAAAGCTTACCGTAAAAAAGCCCTGCAATTTCACCCGGACAAAAACCCCGGCGATAAAAACGCAGAAGACAAGTTTAAAGAAGCTGCAGAAGCTTACGAGGTTCTGAGCGATGATCAAAAACGTGCTGCGTATGATCGTTTTGGTCATGCGGGTGTCGGTGGTGCTGCCGGTGGAGGTTTCCAGGGCAGAGGATTTGAGGACATTTTCACGCAGTTTGGAGATATCTTTGGCGACAATAGTCCGTTTGGGGATATTTTTGGCGGAGGCTCATCTGGTGGGAGAAGAAGAGGGCGCAGAGGGCAACGTGGGGGAGATATTCGCATCAAACTTGCCTTAACGCTCGAGCAAATTGCGACAGGGGTAGAAAAAACTATCAAACTCAACCGCCAACTGGAATGTAAAGATTGTTCGGGCACTGGTGCTGATAACGGGACAGCTTTTACTTCATGTCCGACCTGCAATGGTGCAGGGGAAATCAGGCAACAGGCCGGCGGCGGGTTTTTCCAGCAAATTGTAATTTCGACCTGTCCGACTTGTCAGGGTGAAGGAAGAATCGTATCCAAAGGATGCCGTACCTGTGAAGGAAAAGGAAGGGTGCCGGAAGAAGATACAGTAACTGTGAAAATTCCACCTGGCGTACAAGAGGGAATGTCCCTGAGTGTAAGGGGAAAAGGGAATGCCGGTCTTCGTGGAGGTGCCCCGGGCGATCTGATTATTCAGATCGAAGAAACTCGTTCAGACCTCTTTGAAAGAGACGGGGATAACCTTATTCACGAATTGTTTATCAGCTTTCCGGAAGCTGCCCTTGGCACACAGGTAGAAGTACCTACACTCAACGGAGCTGTCAGGATAAAAGTCAATCCAGGAACACAAGCGGGCAAAGTCGTTCGCTTAAGGGGAAAAGGCATTACCAATATCAACGGTTATGGTGCCGGAGATCTCCTCGTCCATATTAATGTCTGGACACCGGAAAATCTTTCTCCTGAAGAAAGAAAAATCCTTACCAGGTTCATGGATTCTGAAAACTTCAAACCCAATCCTACGAAGGAACAAAAAGGACTATTCTCCAAAATCAGAGAGTTCTTCAGCGCATGACGCCAAGCCTTGAAAAGCTCGGCCACCTCCAGGATCTTCTGAAAATTGAGAAGGAGGAGGACATACGCCTGTACCGTGAAATGGTGCTGGAACGGTCGCTGACCGAACGGGTAAAACGGGGTATCTCCTGGTATCCCTTAGTGATGAAACGGCTTTTTGTTGGATTTGGGGATAAAATCGTCGTCGAACTGGAAGAAAGTGTCGCCGGAAAAACCAAAACAGCCAATTTCCAGGCTGGCGATCCCGTAAGTATTTTTGGAAATGTTTCCGATCAGGAAATGGGGCGAAACACCGGCGTGATCGCCTCTATACGAAAAGGAGTAATCAGAATTGCCTTAAACTCTGAGCAGATACCCGAATGGATCACAAGCGCCAGGCTTGGCATAGATCCGGAATTTGACGACAAAACCTACCAGGAAATGGAGCGCGCGCTCCGTAAGGTGATAGAGCCTGGCAAAAACCATCGGCTCGCGGAGCTTCGGGAAATTTTTTCAGGAGATAGCGTTCCCGAATTTCACAATTGGAAAGTTACTTATTCTAATCCCGCACTGAATCAATCGCAGAATCGTGCGGTTCAACGTGTGCTTGAAGCTCATGACATTGCCATTATCCATGGCCCCCCTGGTACCGGAAAAACAACTACGCTGGTTCAGGCCATTAAGGAAGTGCTTTTACATGAACATCAGGTCCTGGTATGCGCGCCAAGTAATACCGCAGTAGATCTTCTCACACTGAAATGCCATCAGGAAGGAATCAGCGTTGTAAGAATTGGAAATCCGGTGAGAGTGGAAGAAGCACTTCAGGAGCTCACTGTGGATGGATTAATGGCCAGTCATGAAGACTATCAGGCATTGCGCAAACTCCGCAAAGATGCAGAAGCGATAAAAACAGCTGCATTAAAGTTTAAAAGAAATTTTGGCGCAAGGGAAAGGCAGCAGCGTCAGGAACTGATGCGTGAAGCGCGGGATTTAAAGAACCTTTCTCATCAATTGGAGGATTATATTGTTTTTCAAATCCTCACTCGCAGCCAGGTTATTGCCACCACGCTTACCGGCGCGGCAAATTCTATTTTAGGCGAAAAACGTTTTCATACTGTATTTATAGATGAAGCCGCACAGGCAATGGAACCCGCGGCGTGGATTCCGATCCTTCGCGCAAACCGGGTAATCATGGCAGGAGATCACTGTCAGCTGCCTCCAACCGTAAAATCCATTGAGGCTGGCCGTAGAGGTCTGAGTCAAACTTTGTTTGAGTCTGTTATCGCCCATAAGGATGTGGACGTCATGCTCGACCGGCAATATCGAATGAACGAGCAGATCATGCGATTTTCCGGAAGAAAGTTTTATGACAATAATCTTCACGCCGATATACAGGTAAAAGACCATGTGCTCGGCCCGGAATTTCCTCCCGTAGAATTTGTAGACACCGCAGGCTGTGGTTTTGATGAGATATTAAATCAGGAATCAAGGAGCAGAGGCAACCCGGAAGAAGCTAATCTTTTGTTGAAACATCTGGCAACACTTTTCAATCAGATTACAGAACAGGTGCCCGGTGTATTGAACGAAAATTTTTCATTGGGCATTATTTCCCCATATAAGGAACAGGTCAGAATTATCAGTAACCAGATTCAGAATAGCCCTATGCTGTCCAATTTCCAGCCTTATATTTCGGTAAATACAATTGATGGATTTCAGGGGCAGGAGCGGGATGTTATTTATATCAGCCTGGTGCGGTCAAATGAAAAAAACGAGATAGGTTTTTTAAAGGACATTCGGAGAATGAATGTCGCACTGACAAGAGCCAGAAAAAAGCTTGTTGTGGTAGGGGATAGCTCCACTTTAGGCAACGATCCTTTTTACCACGACTTTTTGGATTATATAGAAGAAATAGGCGCCTACCACAGTGCATGGGAATGGATGCATCTGGAATAGGCGTTATAAAGCGAATCATCAGATAGCATCTGAAAATATCAGATCATCCTCTGTAATCTCATTATTATCACTGATCAGTGCAGCTCTTTCTACAAGTGCTTTAAGTTCACGCACATTTCCCGGCCAGCCATGATTGAGCATGTCTTCCAGGGCACCTTTTGAAAATGCCTTCAGAGGCATCCGGTTCTGGTCACAAAAGTGTTTGAGGAAATATTTTGCGAGGATCAGCACATCATTTCCCCGGTCTCGAAGCGGTGGCAGATGAATAAGAAATCCCTGAAGCCGGTAGTAAAGATCTTCCCGGAACAGGCCTTCTTTTACTCGTTGTCCAAGATTTTTATTGGTCGCAGCGAGGACTCTTACGTCCAGTTGAATTTCTTTATTGCTTCCCAGGCGGGTAATCTTACTTTCCTGAAGTACGCGAAGTAGTTTGGTTTGAAGGCCCAGTTCCATTTCTCCGATTTCGTCGAGAAAAATTGTCCCCCCGTTTGCTTCTTCGAATTTACCGATTCTCCTTCCTGATGCGCCGGTAAATGCACCTTTTTCATGGCCAAACAATTCACTTTCGATGAGGTCTGCGGGAATTGCGGCTACGTTTACCGGAATAAATGGGCGACGGGCGCGGGGAGAGTTGTAGTGAATCGTATTGGCAATTACCTCTTTACCTGTTCCACTTTCACCGGTAATGAGGACGAGGATATTGCTTTTTTCGACTTTTTGAATGAGTTTAAGCACTTTGAGTATGCCCTGGCTTTCACCGATAACCTGGTTATAGCGGTTTCTATCGATGATTTCCTCACGGAGTACCTCGACTTCTTTCTTCAGGTTCACGTGAGAGCTGAGATTTTTCACCACATTAGAAAGCTCGACCAGCGCATTATCATTTTTAATGATATAATTATTCGCGCCATTTTTATATGCGTCTACAACGACGTCCACTTTCTCTTGTCCGGAGAGAATAATCGTCGATATGTCTTCATTGTATTGCCGGATTTTTTTCAGGATATCCATTCCATTCATATCCGGAAGATTGTAGTCAATACTGACAATGTCGGGTTGAAGGTGAATATTATCAAAGAACTCTTTACCGCTCTTAAATATTCTGACATCATAGCTGTCATCCCGTTCAAGGGTACGTTGCAGAACCTTTCCGAATATTTCGTCATCCTCAATGACAAAAACTTTATTAATGAAATTTCTTTTCATTATTTGAATTTTTTTATTTGGAAAGCAAATTAGACTACTTCCTATTTAAAAGGAAACCATATAGTGTTTAAATGTTACAAGAAAGCACGTCAGGCAAAACCACCTTCTACAACATACGCATTGCCAATATATTGCATGTAAAAATTTACACGCTATTAACTTTTTAAGGTATGGATCAAATGCAATATTTGAGCTTCAAAATAATATCTAATATAGACAATGAATTCAGAAGCGCTTACTATCAACCTGACTCATTTGAAGAGTATAATTGGAGACGACAATGAGTTTGTAATCGAAATTTTGGAAATGATTCAAAATCAATCTCCTGGTGTAGTAGCTGATATGGAAGTTTTACTGGAGAACCACGATTACCGGGCATTGGGGGAGGTGGCCCACAAATACAAATCCTCTATAAATATTTTAGGAAACCCGGTATTATCGGGAATGATCAGAGAGATTGAGAACACAGCTATTGACGCGCCGAATCAGGATGTGTTACAGAATCTGGTTCAGGAGTTCAGGGAGACTTGCGACAGTCTGCTTCAGGTCATCGAGAACGAATTGCAGCAATTGCATTAGGGTGGTGCGTATCCTGCCTGGTCGCAATCTTCCAACCTAACAGGCCGGCGGCAAAAAAACATCTTCTATCCACTCCAGTTTCATCCTCACATATCCAAAAGAATGTGGTTCCAGCCTCTGATACCCGCTACTCCCCCTTAGCCGCCAATAATCTTTCTCCGTCGTAAGCATACAGTCCGCCTGACTTGTGCCAAAAATGTCAATCAACATCCTTATATCTCGTTCGCGATAAAAGTAGTGATCCCGGAATTCTTTATTTACCACAATTTCATACCCCGCATCTCTGATCGTTTGTTGAAACGAACCAGCGTTTCCGATTCCCGAAAACAACATGACCTTCATTCCTGGCCTAATTTCCGGTAAATCACTATTCACCGGAAATACAATCTTATTTAATACCGGCCGGCAAAATATAACAGGCTTATGCCAGCGCTCTAAACGCTTTCTCAAACCGGGAATCTGCGCTTCTTCTTCCACCTTATTCACTACCAGATAATCTGCGCGCTTCAGACCTGATATGGGTTCCCTGAGGTTCCCTGCTGGCAAGACCAGATCCCGATCAGGCATTCTCGTAGCATCAATTACTACAATATCTTTATCCCGGTCTACTTTTCTATGCTGAAATGCATCATCCAGAATGATAAAATCTGCATGATACTCGTCTATCAAACGCCTGATACCAGTCTTACGATCTTCGCAAACTGCAACAGATATTTCGGGAAATTTTCCTGCAACCTGCAAAGCCTCATCGCCAAAGTCCTTTGCTGTCCCTTTCCCCGGATCCACCTTAAAAAAACCTTTTGTCTTGCGTCCATACCCTCTGCTGAGATAAGCAAGCTTTTTTATGTTAGCCTCCTTCAGATAAAAATCAATCATATACTCTGCCAGTGGCGTTTTTCCCGTACCGCCTGTAGATATATTGCCAATGGAAACCACAGGAACATCCGGGCGGTAAATTTTCAGCCAGCCTTTATCATAGAGATAATTTCTCAGCCAGATTATCAACCTGTAAACAGGAATCAAAGGGAATAAAATCCTACGCAAATACCGTTTTATTAATTTTTAGGATAATATGTCTTTAACCACTTTTCCGTGTACATCTGTCAGACGAAATCTGCGCCCCTGATGTTTGAAGGTAAGCCGTTCATGATCGACACCCAACAGATGCATCAATGTCGCCTGAAAATCGTGAATATGCACAGGGTTCTCCGCCACATTATAACCAAACTCATCGGTTTGGCCAAAGGTAAGTCCAGCTTTAACCCCTGCACCTGCCATCCAGATTGTAAAACAGCGAGGATGATGATCCCGGCCATAATTGGTTTTGGTAAGTTTTCCCTGAGAATAGTTGGTGCGGCCAAACTCTCCCCCCCAAATAACCAATGTATCTTCCAGCAACCCTCTCATTTTCAGGTCTCTGACCAAAGCAGCCGATGCCTGATCCGTCTCTTTCGCCTGAACCTTGATCGCATTAGGCAAATTGCCATGCTGGTCCCATCCCTCGTGATATAATTGTACAAATTTCACATCCCGCTCAATCAATCTTCGTGCAAGCAGGCAGTTTGCTGCATAAGTCCCGGGAATACGCGCATCCGCCCCATACATATCGTAAATATAATCGGGTTCACCTGACAAATCCATTACTTCCGGTACGGAGGTCTGCATGCGGTGTGCCATTTCATATTGCGCGATTTTGGCCTGTATTTCGGGATCTTCCACGGCATCGTACTGGATCTCCTGAAGTTCTTTGAGGTATTCTATCTGGCGTTGCCTGTCCATGCCGTCAATCCCTCCGGGATTGCTCAGATACAAAACGGCGTCTTTTGCTGCGCGAAACTGTACGCCCTGATGCCTGGAAGGCAGAAACCCACTCCCCCACGACCGTGCATACAATGGCTGCCCACGTTTATCTTTTGTGATAAGGACACAAAATGCCGGAAGGTTTTCATTATCATTTCCCAGCCCATAACTAATCCATGCGCCAATAGAAGGTCTGCCTGGTTGCTGCGAACCTGTCTGGATAAATGTCACTGCCGGGTCATGATTGATCGCCTCCGTGTACATTGATTTGATAAAACACAGCTCATCCACAACTCCGGCAGTATGCGGGAATAATTCACTCACCCATGCACCACTCTGTCCATGTCGCGCAAAGGTAAACTGAGGGCCGGCAAGCGGAAAGGATTTTTGCCCGGAAGTCATACCGGTAAGGCGTTGCCCTTTTCGGATTGATTCGGGAAGTTCTTCCCCGTTTCGCTCTACCAGCAGAGGTTTATAGTCAAACGATTCGAGCTGCGAGGGTGCGCCACTCTGGAAAAGGTAAATTACTCTTTTGACTTTTGGAGCAAAATGCGGCGAACCCAAAACACCACGGGTAGGGTCAAACTGTGTTCCCGGTGTATTTTTGCCCAGCATTATACCCGGTCCCAGCAATGATCCCAACGCTACGGCTCCCAGTCCAAGCGTAGTTTTCGTCAGGAAATCCCGACGTGTATAAGCGTGGTTGATATTTTTGCAATTAGCCATAACGCATTATCTTTTGGTGTAAAACTCATCGTGGTTCATCATCATACTTGCGACAATCGCCATCGCGGCGGATTCGGATAAGGGAAGCGTTTCATCGCGAAGCTTATCTCCCGTTTGAAGCAACAACCTGGCGGATTCTGTATCGCGGCTATATTTTTTCAATTCTTCTTCATACAGTCGGGCCAGCACGTCAACCTCCCCGGGAGCTGGTCTCCTTCCTGTCGCCAGGCGAAATCCATATACAACACGATCATTGAGTGTTTCACCGCCTTCCCGGATCATCCTTTCGCCCAAAAATCTCGCTGCCTCCACAAACTGAGGGTCATTCATTAAAATCAAGGCCTGCATGGGCGTATTGGTATTCTGTCTTCGCACTACGCAACTGTTACGGTCAGAGGCATCAAAGGCCGTCATGGCAGGCGGAGGAGAAGTGCGGCGAATGAATGTGTACATACTGCGCCGGTAGAGGCTTTCGCCAGTGTCTGGTTTGTAATTGAGCAGAATATAGGAGAAGTTGTTTTTCTCAATCCAAAGACCTTCTGGTTGATACGGTTTCACGCTGGGCCCTCCGGGTTTTTGCACCAGGAGCCCGCTTGCAGCGAGGGCATGATCCCGAATCATCTCAGCAGAAAGACGATGTCTCGGCCCTCTTGCCAGCAAGAGGTTGTAGGGATCTCTCTCCTGAAGATCCTCGCGTGTCTTTGACGACTGCCGGTAGGTTGCCGACATGACGATCAGTTTCTGCATGGCCTTCACATCCCAGCCCGACTCGACAAAGGTCACCGCCAGCCAGTCCAGCAAAGCCGGATGCGTGGGAAGCGCCCCCTGACTGCCAAAGTCTTCCGGTGTGGTCACAATTCCCTGACCAAAATACATTTGCCAATAACGATTAACGGTAACCCGGGCCGTCGTTGGATGTTCTGGATTCAATAACCATTTTGCCAGCCCCAGACGATTGGCAGGTAAATTTTGGGGGAAATCACCCAACTCATGGGGAATGCCGGGAGAGACTTCTTCCCTGGGAGCATCGTATGCGCCACGATCCAGGACAAACATGGCCCTGGGTTTTGCCATTTCTTCCATCACCATCACTTCATCGACAGTGCTTCTCAGTGCGAGCTGTTTTTCTTTCAGGCGAAGTAAGGAGTCAAACTGTGTCTGCCAGCCCACTTCGGATCTGGCCAGATAGTGTTTCAGCCAACTGTTTTTATCGGTTGCTGACAGGTTATCTATTCTCCAATCCGTTTCTTTTCCCGCTATTAAAGCGACTTCAGGAGGCGTAAGACTCTGCCGAAAAATTTGTATCTCATCGATTTTTCCGATATAAATCCCATTGTCTCCGCTAAAACTCCGATGTGATTTTCCAACCTGTATAGAGCGATCTTCAAAATCGTGTGTGCTGGACCTTACGGGCTTTATCGACTTATACAAATGGTCAAACACAGCCGTCTGATTTGCCGGCCGGCCATTGATATACAAATGAAGGCCCTCCTGATTTCCCCTTCCATCATAAGTAAACATCACATGTGTCCAGGTGTCAGGCGGGATCAATTCGTTTGACTTTACGTGCAGATAATTGTGGGGTAAAGAATGGATCAATCGGGTTTCGAGGTGTCCTTCCGTATCCAGGGTGAGTTCCCAACCACGCCAGAAGTTGTTTTTACTTCCGGTGGTTCCCATAATGGTCATATTTTTCCCTTTTTCTTCCGGGTAAATCCAGGCTCCGGCAGAATAAGCCTCTGTCATTTCGAATGTGCCTGCTTTTTCGAGATGAACAAGATCATATTCGCTGTCAAAACGAAAAGCCTTGCCTATTTTCCCTTCAACGATTTCGGGTTCGCCGGAGACAGAAGCAAGGGGATTATTGTCGACAATTGAAGTTTTACCTTTTGTGATTTTTTCAAGCGGAAAACGGAAGTTCGGGTCAGGTTTTTTCGGCGGATCGATTTTTTGCAGGTAGTGCCCAATCTCCCGAACTTTTTCCTCAGTAAGTACCAGTTTCTTTTCAGCTGCTGCGATTTGCTGTTTCAAAGTCTCCAGACCGGAGGCTGTTTTTTCATCGGGCAACATAAGACTTGGGCCATAATTGCCATCATCCCCGGTCATTCCCAGTTCTTTGACATTATTGAAAAACGCCGATATCTGATAAAATTCCTTTTGGGATAATGGGTCAAACTTGTGGTCATGGCAGCGGGCACATTCAATGGTAAGCCCCAGAAAAGCCCGGGAAGTAGTGGTAGCGCGGTCAAATACATATTCGAGTCGCCATTCTTCATCAACCACTCCACCTTCGGCTGTCATGGGGTGGTTTCGGTGAAATGCTGTTGCCAGCCGCTGGTCAGTCGTCGCATCAGGTAAAAGATCGCCTGCGAGCTGCCAGGTGACAAATTTATCGAAAGGCATATTTTCCCGAAACGATTTTATCACCCAATCGCGCCAGGGCCACATCAGCCGGTATCCGTCGGCATGAAGCCCATGAGAATCGGCATAGCGGGCGACATCCAGCCATTCGAGGGTCATTCTTTCGGCGTAGGCATCTGTAGTAAGCAGGCGATCCACTACTTTTTCATAGGCATCAGGAGAATCATCGGCTAAAAAAGCATCCATTTCGTCTATGGTGGGAGGAAGGCCTGTAAGGTCAAGTGTTACTCTTCGAAGAAGCCTTTCTTTGTCTGCTTCGGGGGAAGGGGAAATTCCTTCATTTTCCAGATTCTTTAGTACAAAATGGTCGACAGGATTACGAACCCATTCGGTTTGCTTCACTGTTGGAACGGGAGGTTTTTGCGGAGAAATAAATGCCCAGTGGGGTTTCCATTCGGCGCCCTCGCTAATCCATTTGGCGATCAGGGCTTTTTCGTATTCATCCAGTATCAGGTTTGATTCCGGCGGCGGCATCATTGATTCGGGGTCAGCAGAGCGGATACGGTCAATGACTTTACTTCTGCGCAAACTGCCGGGCACAATCGCATGGCCTCCGGATTCGGAGAGTGCTTTTTTGGCGTCGGATTCGATATCCAGACGAAGATCCGCTTCCCGCTTTTTTTCATCCGGCCCGTGACAGCTATAACACCGGTCTGAAAGAATTGGCCGGATATGGTAGTTATAATCTACTTTTTCCGGGAGTCGTGCCAGGACCACCGGGTCGTCAGAAATCCTGGGCCCACAGGCATTCAGAAATAATCCTGACAACAGCCACAGGCAGGAAATGATTGACACTTCTTTTCTCATGATGCAGAAGGTATGGGGAAAATCGTTGCGCACTCAATATAAGGAAAACAAAATACATTTATTTTCCCCAACCCCTGTCCCGCACTGTATGCCTGTCTATCTCATAAACAGTCCGCCATTGATGTCAATGGTTTCGCCGGTAATAAAATCATTCTCCACCAGCATGACTACGGCTTTTGCGATATGATCACTTACGCCGTTGCGCTGAAGCGGGGTATTTCCGGCAAAGGTTTTCATTCTTTCGGGGGTAGAGTATTTTTCGTGGAATGGCGTAACGATCACACCGGGAGCAACCGCATTTACCCTGATGGCAGGGGCAAGTTCTTTGGCAGCGCCACGGGTAAAGGAATCAATCGCACTTTTCGAAGCCCCATAAGCGGTAGCCGTAGGGGCACCGTGTCGAATGGCAATTGAGGTCATATTGACGATATTGGGGTCAGTCCCTTTTTCCAGCAGAGGCACACAAAGGCGGGTAATGAGCATGGGAGCCAGAGTATTGAGGGCAAATATTTCAGCCATGGTATCCCATTCCAGCTCTGTTATTTTCTGTCTTTCGATCAATCCGCCGGCGTTGTTAAACAAAACATCCAGTTTTTCTGTATGTTTTTTCAGTTCGTCCACCAGTTGATGGCAGCCAGCCTCAGTAGAGAGATTCGCCTGAATAAGAATAGCGGTTCCACCTTTGGCAGCGATATTTTCAGCGACTTTTTCTGCAGGGCCTTTTGAGCTATTGTAGTGCACAAAAATCGTATTACCGGGGGCAAGCAATTCAGCGGTAGCTGCACCGATTCCTGTACTGGCGCCGGTGATGAGGATTGTTTTAGACATAATCGTATGATTGGGGAATGCGCGTGTTAATAAAAAATCTACTTGATACCCTGTTCATTCAGCATTGCCCGGTACTGGTTGGCATAAGCGGTATGCTCCGCCTGAGTAACCGAGAAATGATGATGCCCGGAACCGTCGATTTTTGCACAGAAAAACATATAACTATGCCTTTCATTATTGAGCACAGCATCTATTGACGGAATGGAAGGCGTACAAATCGGTGCAGGCGGAAGTCCCGGGTATAAATAAGTATTGTAGGGGGAGTCGACCTGAAGGTGCTTGTTGAGAACTCTTCGGATGGTAAAATCACCTACCGCGTACTTCACAGTCGGATCAGCCTGAAGCGGCCATTTGTCGCGGACACGGTTGAGGTAAACCCCGGCTATTCTGGCCTTTTCGTCATTCTGATTGGTTTCCTCTTCAATAATGGAAGCCATAGTCATAACCTCCAGGCGATTCAGACCGATTTTCTCCCGTTTGGCATTTCTGTCATCATTCCAGAAACGTTTGTATTCTTTAAACATCTTATCATAAAACTCTTCCGGCTCGATATCCCAGTACATTTCATATGTATTGGGGATAAAAATCGCCATAGAAGTTTCCGGAGTAAGGCCATTTCGTTTGGCGAGAAACTCTTTGTCAGCCATTACCGCCAGGAGATCCTTATCGCTCATCATCAGCTTTTCCCCTACATAAGCAGCGAGTTGCTCTTTGGTTCGAAACTTCACAAAGGTAAAATTGATAGGCGTCTGCTGGCCTGAGCGGAGAAGCGTAACCAGCTCCCGGTTGCTCATTCCGTTTTCGACAATATATCTGCCGGAGTGAACATTATTGGGGTAGTTCATCTGTTCGGCTACCCAGTGAAAGCCTTCAGGATCAGTGATAAGTTTTTGTGCCAGAAGTTGTTCGCCAACCTTGATATAGTCCCAGCCTTTATAGACATAAAACTCATGCGCTTTACCATCTTCCGTTCTGACCGTAGGTGTAAACACCTTTCGGTAATAGGGCAGAGCAAAGAGGATAATCGCGAGAACAATTCCCAGTAAAACGATCGGTCTTGTGAGTGTTTTCTTCATTGCGGAAGATTTGTTAATCAAATTACGTTTTTTTTCGCCAATGCGTATGTAACTTTGACTGCAAATATACTCAGCATGAAGGAAGAACTCACTCGTTCGCACAAATTTAAGCTCTGGAAATCGCACCTCGAAGCCAATGGACTGGATATTCACAATATAGAAGAGGTTTATACACGCTATCGGTACAATGGTGAGGCTCTATTTGCCCTTGTCATGCTGGACGCGACGACTCCGGAGGGAGACAAGATTCCGCCGATTTGTTTTATAAAGGGAGAAATCGTGTCTGTACTGATTTGCCTGATTGACAAAGATACAAGGGAGAAGTTCCTGCTTCTGGTGAAACAGCGAAGAATCTGCAACGGAGGATTTATCTTCGAGCATGTAGCCGGGATGGTTGACATAGACGACGATCCGCACGACGTGGCAGTAAGAGAGACCGAAGAGGAGTCAGGTTTGAAGGTGGATAAAAGCCAGATCATATCACTTAATGAGGAACCCTTGTTTGTCTCCAGCGGCACCTCCGACGAGGCGTTGTATTTTTATTACTGCGAACTGGAGATGAGCCGGGAAGAAATTGATTCTTTTCAAGGTCGGCAAATGGGGCTAGACCACGAACACGAGCGCATCTACACTCACGTCGCGACCATCCCCGAAGCCCGCAAACTCATCACCAATACCAACGGGCTGCTTAATATTTATCTGTATCTGGAGGCGGTGGGGTAACACAATACCATTCCCTCTATGGTACTAATGCGGAATACTCAAATACCGGGAATCCCCGCTCGCCTTTGTCGTCATAAAAATCGGTAAACCTAAGCTTGTAATAATATCCCTTCGTGTCCCGCACGAGGAATAGCCGGTCCGAATAGACCACGTACCGCGCCGGCGGGCCAAACAGATACTCCTTCCAGTCAAAGCCTATTTCGTCAATATGGCTGGTGAAATCAAAGCGGGCGGTGTCTGCCAGGGTCAGCGATTCAAAAACCATTGTGCTGTCGCTCACTTCAGCGGTTTTTACAGCATATCGGTTGCTCAACGCGCCGGTCAGCCAGTAAGGGAATCCGTCGGAATAGCGATAGGAATAATAGCTGAAACACAGATCCCAGTCTTCTTTGGGTGGCTCGACAATTACCGGCCCGTCTGTCTCAAGGGAAAAAAAACTAAAATTGGAGGTGCTGTTTTTGGCGACAGATGCAGATTGCGGGTTGCTGCCATCGAGGTCTGCATAGTGAAAATAGTAGGTATCGCTTTCCAGACTGTCAAATACAATTTTTTTATACCCCCGCAAGTCCTGACTTCCGTCATATCCGCGATCGAGCAGCCACACACGTCCGTTGCCTTCACCGGTCTCAGGATTCAGCCAGCCGCCGATGGCGGTGAAGTTCAGGTCGCCGACGGCGCTGTCAAAGGCGAATGTATAATTTTTCATTTCGGCCACTGTCCATACGCGATCAAAATCGGTAACTCCGGCATCGGCGACCTGCATATAGTTGGCGCTGTTGAGGATAATATGCCAGCCGTCAGCAGATGCTTCAAAACCGAGATCCCAGGATTCCCTGGCAACAATGTGCTCCAGCCCGGTGCTGAGTTGGAAAAACACCTGGTTTTTGGAGGTGACAGCACCTAGTTTTTCGTCGTATGCTGACATCGGAATTGTGACGGTCTTCAACTCTTCAGAAGGAATATAGGGAGCCAATGGCGTATCCTCCCGAAAACATCCGGAAAGAAAGAAACCAAAGAAAATGATTAACAGTATGTTTTTCATTAAGTGTGAAAATTGAGGAACTTATTTCATAACATTTTATCTATACCTGCTGCCTTTGCGAGGCTCTGCGTATAACTTCGCTTTGCTGATTTTCGCGGATGGATGGAACGCAGATGGCGCAGATTGTGCTGATTTTCGCGGATGGATGGAACGCAGATGGCGCAGATTGTGCTGATTTTCGCGGATAGATGGAACGCAGATGGTGCAGATTGTGCTGATTTTCGCGGATAGATGGAACGCAGATGGCGCAGATTGTGCTGATTTTCGCGGTGGGGTGGTGGTGGTTAGTCCGTTTCATCTTTTTCCAGTTTGAGATTGAGTCTGATGAAAAAACTGCGACCCAAAGCTATCGCTGCGCCGTTTCCTCCGCTATGTGCACCGCCCGAACCAGTGGCGTTTACATTCGTCACATTAAACAGGTTTTTGACGCCTGCACTGGTCGAAATCCGCTGATTCCACCAGCTTCTCTCCACGGTTACATCTGCCATATGATAACCTGAAATTCGTGTGGTGACAAGCTCCGGGCTTTCCTCATTTCCCTGATTTCGGAATCCCTGAACAGGGCCATTGTATTTGTAGAAACCTGCGATCGTCATTTGCGAGCGAGGAATCTGCCAACTGAACCGGAAGGTGGAATTGGAGGAAACGTTTACCGGTGGCTGAAGAGAAAAGTTTGCAATAAATGTCTGACGCCCCAACAGTGCCGTTCCGACTTCAAGTTTAAGCCCGCTTTTTTGCCAGGACAATAATACTTGTCCGCCGGCAGTATTGAGCTTTTCCAGATTAAAATAAGTGAGGGAAATATCGCTTACGCCGGTAAATGCCAGTTCGATTTTATCGCGTATGGCATTATAAAACGCAGCGACTTCTGCTTTCCACAGGGTTTCACCTGATAGTTTCTGCCAATTGGCGGACAGCTGAAAATTGTGTGAATACTCCGCTTGCAGGCCGGGATTACCGGTGATGTTGTGGTTTACATCGATAAATTCGAAGTACAGCTCCCGCAGCGAGGGAGCGCGAAATCCCCTGGCATAAGAGGTACGCAATGTCCACTGAGGGTTCAGAGAATATTTGACATGGAGCGAAGGAGCCACAGGTGCGGGATACAGCGAGTTATGAGAAAAACGCACACCTGGGCGCAAAACGAGCCGGGTAACAGGCTGATATTCTGCACTGGAAAAGATCGCGTAATCCTCGATATTTCGTCTTCCTGCCAAAATTTTCCCACCAGTAGCGGTTTCGGCGTTGACATCATAACCGGTTTGCAGAGACAAATTTGCACCCGCAAACCGATGTGAAAATGTGCCCCGGCTCATGATCGCCTGAAAGCCGTCGTGTCCGGCCTGTGCGGGGAGTTCGGTTGTGTCCAGGCTGACCAGATCTTTTCGGATCACCGTTTTGAAACGGTTGTAATCCGAAAATGCCGCCAAAGCGGAAAAGCTGCTTTTTTCCGAAATCTTCCAGTCACCGTGAATTTTGATATTGGCACGAAGGGTCTGATAATTTTCATCCAGGGCGTAGGGACGGTAGATTCCGGCAACTGCACCTTTGAGGATCAGCAGTTCATCAAAGTAGTCTCCCGTAAGCCGCATGCGTAAATCTTTATTTTCCCATCCGTAGCTTCCCGAACCAAACAACTGCCTTTTGGGATTCCACAAGGGAGGCCTTTCGCCTGCATCGGCTACACTACCTCCGAAAAAATTTCTCCCGCCGCCTAATGAAAGCTGATGGCTGCCTTTTTTGAGAAATACATCGCCGCTGTAATTGTGGAAACCTTCGGATGGAGAAATTCCCGGTCCGGCAGTTGCTTCATACGCGGTAAGATTTGCTGACCAGGCAGCTTCATTGGATTTCCGGGTAATGAGGTTGATCACCCCTGCGAGGGCATTTGTGCCATATTCGACTGACATAGGGCCTTCCACCACTTCTATTCGCTCCACCTGATTGAGCGGAAGCTGGCTGAGGTCGAGTTCGCCCCCCAGTCTTCCTACAACAGGTACCCCATCGATGAGAATTTTTACATTTTCCCCCGAGACACCCTGAAGCTGCATGACCGAACCCATAACCGGGTCGTTGGACATCAACGTATTGAGTTCCGAGCGCATGAGGTCATCAAGGGTATTGGCGGCCTGCGCCTCTATTCGCCTGCGGTCGATCACCTGAATACGAAATGTAGAACGACTGGCCCGCAAAGGCGCGTGTTGCCCGGTGATGACCACATCGTTGAGGAGATACTTTGCGGTATCAACCTTTTCAGACTGGCCATTCACACCGGGCAGCGCAACTGTAAAAACGCAAATAAGGCAAATGAAAAACTTCAGATACATGGCATTTTCTTTACCGGATAACCACCTTGCGGACAACTGAACCGGCCGAGGATTCCATTCTGACCAGATAAATACCGGCAGGCAGTCCCTGAGTGTTGAATGTTATCTGCTGAAGGCCATAGTAGTTTTGAGATGGGGTCTGATAAATATTTTTTCCGGAAAGATCAGTCAGGGAAATACCGATACGGGTATTGTTTTTGGGCTCAAATACCAGCGTAAATTGGTCAGAAGCCGGGTTGGGAAACAGCCCTACTGAGTAGAATAACCCTTCCTGCGGGTCAAGTGCCGTAGTGAGGTTGGTTTTGGTAAATGTAAAATCACCGGTCTGAGCGCCGCCAAACCCGGTAAAAGTCAGTTCGTAAATTTCCCCGTCCAGCGCTTTTACGAAATAGGTAAGAGAATCCTCAATCACCCATACATTGGCAGTCATATTATACGACTTCCAGTCATAGCCAATGGTTGAGATAGCGGCAGAGAAAGTCAGACCGGCTGTATCAGCAATACTGACAGTATTCAGATCCACCTGATGAAGTTCGGCGATTTCTACTCCGTTGTTGGAGAGGACACCAGAAACCGGATAATAAACACCAGGCGCAAGCAGCCCCAGGTATTTGGCAAAACGCAGATCCCAGTCTGTAGCAGCCGGTTCGCGGTCGAGGGTACTGTCTCCGGCAAATGAATAATATCCAAAAAGCCGGTCAGTAAAGTCCGATTTTTTGAGTGTGGAAGTCGTTTCGGCAGAGCCGTCGAGGTTGGCGTGGGTAAATGTATAAATACCCGAAATAAGATTATCAATCTTTATTTTCTTCACTGAGCCATCGGCAAAGGCGAGAAGGTACAACGAATCGCCAATGACATGGTGATTGATCGGATTGTAAACACCCCAGCCCAGGTCAAAGTCATTGCCGGGTTCTACCCCGAGGTTAAATGCACCAGCTTCCCAGGACTGATCTGAGTCATACTGAAAGGGCCATGAAGCATAGCCTGCAGTATCAAGCGTAGCCCATACGGTAGCATCTGCATTGGGTACTTTTTTCAATTTCAGGCCTTTGGCGGTATTGACACGAATGGCTGCGGCAAACCCGCTAATCTGAAAAGCGAGATCCCAGTTATCGCCGGGCGAAGATTTCACCACCCCATTTGCCAGACTGTAAAAACTTTCCTGAGTATAGCCAGGACTAACAGAAACCGTTTCCTGAGCAAAGGCAAACTGAATAAAAAACAGGAGAATCAGGTTAAACAGAATATAAATGCGTTTCATTTGTTAAATTATTGAATGATTGGTACGGCAAAACTACCCGTAGCCGTTCATTCAAAATACCCCAAAAGGAATAAAAAATAACAAATAAGAAGAAGCGCTCAAAAAGGCAACAAAATTGCCAAAGGGCAAGTTATACACTATATTTGAGGCGTTTTTGGAAATTCAACAAAGTGCGTATCTACCATGAATGTATCATTTTTTGTCCCTGTAGATCAAAAAAATAACGAAAAAAATCGAGTAGATTTTATCAGATTGGATGAAGACATTGCCCTCGTAAAGGTGAATAATACATCTGGCGATATGGTAAAGATTCGCGGTGAGCTCGATCCCAATCTTATTCAGTTTTATTTCTGTACAGCGGGCGGGGCCGAATTTTCCTTTCACCATGGTGCTTACGTAAGAAATCTTGAAGCGGAAAATGCCTTTCTGTTTTACAATCCCACCAGCCCGTTGCCACATGATCTTAATATCGGACCAAATACAAGGCTTCTGGCTTTATTTGTGAGTGTCAAAAAACTACATCAGCTGTTTGTGAGGGATTCGGACGAATTGTCTTTCCTCAACAATGAAAATATCACCAAAAAGTTTTACGGTTCGCGCCCTATTTCCACGGCACTTTCCATGGTCATTGAGCCGCTCTATCATTTCCAGATTTCAGAGGCAGCCAAAAATCTGTACTACCGGGGAAAAGTGTTTGAGATATTGAGCATGTACTTTAGCAGGGAAGACGAAAAAGTTGCTGACAACTGTCCGTTTCTACTGGATGAGCAAAATGTGGAGAAAATTCGCCTGGCAAAGAAGATCCTGCTGGAGCGAATGAGCGAGCCGCCAGCGTTACCTGAACTTGCCCGGGAGGTGGGGTTAAATGAGTATCAGTTGAAGGTAGGATTTAAGAATATCTATGGAAACACGGTGTATAAATTTCTTACCGATTACCGCATGGACCAATCAAAAAAAATGCTTGACACTGGTGGTTTTCGGGTCAATGAGGTAAGTTCAAACATCGGCTTTGCCAACCCCAGCCACTTTATTGCAGCCTTCAGGAAAAAGTTTGGGATCACGCCCAAGAAGTATTTACAGTTTATCGGGAAGTAAAATAAGGTGGTTCGACGTGTTATTTTCCACCTCACACATTCTCTCTCAACGCCATCAGTCCGGCGAAAGTCAATGCCCCATTGAGCAGGAGAATCTCAAAACCAAAACTGTAGCCCAGTGACGGGCTTATCGCCTGAATCGCATAGCTCAGCACAGGAGCGGCAATACAAATCAATGGCACCCAACGGTCGCGAACCTTCCATTCGGTAAACAGACCAAACGCAAACAGCCCCAGCAGCGGGCCATAGGTGTAGCCAGCAAGTTTAAATATCTCATTGATGACCGCATCGTCGCTCATCGCCTTAAATATCAGAATGGCGAGAAACATTACAAATGAAAAACCGATGTGTACATACTGACGGGTACGTTTTTTCCATTCACCGTCTTCCCGTTTTTCAAAGTTGAGAATATCGACACAAAAAGAAGTTGTAAGCGCGGTAAGTGTCGAGTCGGCACTCGAATAGGCCGCCGCAATAATCCCAAGGATAAAAACAATTCCGGCCACAGGCCCCAGATAGTTGAGCGAAAGCAGTGGAAATAACTGATCCGTTTTGCGGCAGATCATTTCCCCCGAAACTGCATCTTTTACCTGAATGAGACAATTTCCATCAAATACCTCGTGTACAATTCCCGTCTCATTTCCGTAAATGTACAGCAGTACACCAAGGCTCATAAAAAGCAGATTGGCGAGTACAAGCGTAATAGAAAACCAGAACATATTTTTTTGTGCATCGGGCAAAGATCGGCAAGTCAGGTTTTTTTGCATCATATCCTGGTCCAGGCCCGTCATTACAATGGCGATAAATGCACCGCTGAAAAACTGTTTAAAAAAATTATTGGCAGGGCCCCATTCCCAGAAAAATATCTTCGAATGTGGATTCTCAGAAACCTTTTCCACAAGTGAAAGGAAGCCCAGGTTCAGATCGTCTGCGATAAAATACACTGCCAGCCCGGCACCAGCAAGCAGGAAAAAAGTCTGAAGCGTATCTGTCCAGACGATCGTTTTTATGCCTCCCCGAAAAGTATAAATATAGATCAGCGCAATGGAGAGAAAAGTGGTGATGCCAAATGGAATCCCAAAATAGTCGAATACCGCCAGTTGCAATACAATGACTACCAGATAAAGCCGGAGGCTGGAGCCTACGATACGCGACACGATAAACAATACGGCCCCCGATTTATACGAACTCATTCCAAACCGCTCATCCAGATACCCATAAATGGAAGTGAGGTTAAGCCGGTAGTAGAGCGGGAGAAGTACCGTTGCGATGACAAAATACCCCAGCAGATAACCAATCACCATCTGCATATATGCCCATTGCCCCGTGCCGACAGCCCCCGGGACAGAAATAAAAGTCACACCCGACAGAGAGGCCCCAATCATACCAAAAGCAACGAGATACCAGGGCGAATTGCGGTCGGCAGTAAAGAAGGTTTTTTCGCTTGCATTTTTTCCTGTAAACCAGGAAATCAGAAACAATAAGCCAAAATAGGCCCCGATAACAGCCAGCGTAAGTGTTGGATTCATTTTGTGAATTTAGTCCGATTTACTATCTCCGACAAAATAATCGTCTCTATGGGCAAATAAAACGTTAAATGACGTCAGGCTTCCATATACACGGGTGATGTATTGCTGAATATTCACCTTTTCTTCGTCGCTGAGGTTCGGACTTTTGTTGACGTTTTGCTCTAATACCCGCATACGGTCGCGGATCATAACGATTTTATGGAAGAAAGTTTCGATAGGAATTTCTTTCGGTTTCATGCTATTATCACCGGGTTTGAGAATCATCGTTCCTCCTTTCCATTTTGAGCCCAGATGAACCGTTTCTCCAGTGTCATGCCATTTGCGTAGAATCTGCACCAGTACTTTTTCAACATCTCCCAGACTCAATCGTTCTTCCGGAATGGGAGCCAGCTCGATCACTTGCAGGTCGGCAAAATTTTTATCTATGGCTTTTTCACCGAAGTTGGGAAAAGCGACATTGTAGAAAGACTTCGTATTGTCAAGGATAATCCCGTCTCCATATTGCGGATGGCGGACTCTGGTACCGATAGATAGTGGGTTCATTGATTTTTATTTTCAATTTGTAAAAATTTATTTCGGCCTCCAAAGGAAATATGGAAGAAAATCATCGCCGAATGTCTTTTGAGTGACAGGCGATTATCAGGATAATTATTAACTATGCAGCTATTTCCGAATTAAATGGATAAAGAACAAGATTACACTTTGCCTGCTGTTTATGTTATTATTCCCGCTTATAATGAGGAGGAGTCCATATCCAGGGTAGTCCGTGATATTCCGGCCGCGCTTGTGCGCGAAGTAGTGGTTGTCAGCAATGGTTCGACGGATGCTACAGAAACAAATGCTGCGCTTGCAGGTGCTACCGTGCTAAGAGAAGAACGCAAGGGGTATGGTTATGCATGTTTGAAAGGATTGGCCTATCTTGCGGAAAAACGCGGAGAAGAAAAACCAGAAATTGTCGTTTTTCTGGATGGAGATTATTCTGATTATCCGGAGGAAATGCCTATGTTGACAGGTCCGATCGTAGATGAAGGGTATGATATGGTAATTGGCTCACGGGAATTGGGGAACCGGGAAAAAGGCTCCATGATGCCGCAGCAGGTTTTTGGCAACTGGCTGGCGACGACGCTGATCAGGCTGCTCTACCGGGTAAATTTTTCCGACCTGGGGCCTTTCCGGGCGATCACGTGGGATGCCTTGCAGAAAATCAATATGCAGGATCAGACTTTTGGATGGACGGTAGAGATGCAGGTAAAGGCCGCCAAACTCAAGATGAAATGCCTCGATGTCCCGGTAAAATATCGCCGTCGCATCGGCGTTTCGAAGGTTACAGGAACCATTAAAGGCACGATTATGGCCGGATACAAAATACTCTGGACAATTTTCAAATTGATTTAATGACTGTGTTGGAGCAAATCTTTGAATATATCGTACTTGGTCTTTACGGGCTATCCATGATGCTGATTGTGGCGTATAGTCTTGGTCAGTTTCACCTGGTGGTAACTTTTATTCGTAACAGGAAAAAATATCAGCCAGAATTGCCGCTTACGGGCAATGACAACCTTCCTTTTGTAACCGTTCAGCTTCCTGTTTACAATGAATTGTACGTCGTCGAGCGACTGCTGGAAGCCATTGCGGCCTTTGATTATCCGGCGGATCGATTTGAAATCCAGTTGCTGGATGATTCTGACGACGAGTCATTTGAAGTTGCGGCCAGGAAGGTCGCCGGGATGAAAGCCAGAGGCCTGCAGATCGAACATATCCGCCGCCCAACCCGGACAGGGTTTAAGGCCGGCGCGCTTGCGTACGGGATGGAATTCGCCAAAGGCGAGTTTATCGCTATCTTTGATGCCGATTTTCTGCCTCGCCCCAGCTACCTCCGCGCCGCACTTGCCAATTTTACCGATCCCAATATCGGTGTTGTTCAGGCGCGCTGGGAACATATCAACCGCAGTTATTCAATGTTTACCGAGGCGCAGGCTTTCCACCTCGATGCACATTTTACGATTGAACAGTTTAGCCGGGACAAGGGAGGATTTTACATAAACTTCAACGGTACTGCCGGGATATGGCGGAAAACATGTATCATCGACGCAGGGGGTTGGGAAGCCGATACCCTGACCGAAGATCTTGATCTGAGTTACCGGGCGCAGATTCGCGGCTGGAAGTTTTGTTATGTCGATGAAATCGGTACACCCGCAGAGCTACCGGCAGAAATGGGCGCGATCAAATCACAGCAATACCGGTGGATGAAGGGGGGAGCTGAGGTCGCCCGCAAGATGTTGGGGAGGCTCTGGGCTTCAGAGGCATCGGTCGTGCGCAAACTTCACGGAACCCTTCATTTGCTTAGCAGTTCGGTATTTATTCTTGTGCTGATTATGGGAATAACCAGCGTACCGATGCTTTACATCAAACACGAATTGCTAAACGGAAGCATTGGGCTGCTGATGTTACCCATTGCAGGGTTAATGTTTTGTTTTGTGGTACTTGGGTTTATGTATGTGGTGACATTCACCCGAAGAGAGGGGGGGATAAAGGCCGGGCTAAAACGGTTTGCCATTCACTATATTCCTTTCCTTTCATTTTCGATGGGGCTGGCACTTCACAATTCGCTCGCAGTCATTCAAGGGTATCGCGGAAAAAAGACGCCATTTATCCGCACCCCCAAGTTTAACCTGATCAACCGCGCAGATACCTGGAGAAACGTGAAATACAAAACGCGGAAAGTCAAACCCGAAGTGTGGGGCGAGTTTTTGATGGCAGCGTATTTCGGGCTGGGAATATGGATGTCTTTTTACTTCAACGACTTTGCGGTTTTACCCTTTTTCCTGATGCAGGCTGCAGGTTTTGCAGCGGTAAGTGTATTTAGCTTCAGGCATGCGGGGAGGTGAATATCAGCGAGATTGACGTTCGTTTTGGAGAATTTCCCGCCCCTCGTCTGTAGTTAGATATTTCTGATTGCGGCTGGAGGGTTTGTCGGGAATGGTCATTTCCAGCCAGTGGTTTTCAATCAGCGGTGCAATGTAGCGTCGATAGTTGTCAAAATGGTTTTTATACCCCAGCCTGGCAAGTATTTCGGCCTTTGATTTGGGAGTCAGGGCAAAAGTCAGCACCCTTCGGGTGTACGTAATATTGTAATCCTGCCCGCCTTCATTCACATAGTCGTTATCCTGGTCGTTGACATAGTCGTTATCCTGGTCGTAACCCGTTGGGATAAATAGCGGGTGAACGGGAATCACTGTCAAAAAATAGGTACAGTCTGCATCGGTTTCAAATACGGGCGTAGGAGAGGTATTGTTATGCATCGCCTGATAAATTGCAGGAATCCCGGTTCCCCTGCCTTCCGTAAGATGAAGTTCTTTCAGGAAATCGCCTACCCTGCGGTTGCGATAATCTCGTGCCACAATTCGTCTGTTTTCTGCGAGTATTTTAGCATTTACGGGTGGAACCGGCCCGGGAAAACTCAGAATTTCAATTTTATCTGCCCATATCTGCACTTCGATTGGCTGGCCGGTTTCATAACTCTTATGGAATACCGCATTGGATAACGCCTCTTCTACAGCATCATAAGGAAAATTATAGACTCGTTGTGCTTCTGCCTTTCCTGTAACTTTTTTGATTCTTTCTGTAATAATATTAGTTCTGATATAATCTAAAGCATTGCGAAGTTGGATATGGAGGGGCCCTTTGAAATATTTTTCGTCAAAATCCTTGCCTGCTTCATCCTTACGAACTACTACTTCAATCCATGCTCTTTCGAAAAAACGATGCGGCTCCGGGGAAAAAAACATCAACCCAGCATTTACCGGCCTTAGCAGTTCTTCTGGTCCCCTGACAATATTCATCTGTTTACAAAGATCTGCAAATGGCATTTGGGTGCTTTCTTCGGCCAGATCGCTTTTTACTTCATGCAAAAAATCGCGAATCAGACCAAGGCTGAGGTCATTGCGATTGGCTGTCTGGCTAACCCTGTCATCAAACGGGATTCGGGCAGTCAGTTCCTGAAGCCGACGGAGGTTATCTCCCTGTGCTTTGATCGTGCGCGAACCACTTCTGATATAAAAAAATCTGTTTTGCAGTCCCCGCTCACTTAGGTCTTCCGGGGCGGAATAAGGCCGCGTATCTCCTGCCGGGGCATAAAGAACCAGGATATGTTTACCATGGAAAACGTAAGGCTGTATGAGGGGCAGATATTGGGGAGTAATTCTGTGTCCTAGTCCGATAATTTCACCCTGAATACGGTCTATTTGTGCGGGGTTAAGACCTTCAACCGGCAGAACCGGCCTGCCATTGTTTTCGGCAATACCAACAATGATATATCCGCCCCCCCAGTTGTTCAGATCGTTGGCAAAAGCGCAAAGCGTATGAAGTACATCTTTAGGATTCCAGCCCTGCTTAAACTCCAGCCTTTCCCATTCGATCACGCCTCCGTGAATTAATTCATTTATGTTTATTGCCAATGCCATGAATGGTAGTGTTATGTTGTGCTGTAGGTAAACTATTTCAAGGAATGAATTTAGATAATTTCGCCCGCATGCCAAATCTGAAAGCTAAAAAATTACGCGAGGATTATTCATCACTTTGGCGGAGAACCATACACAGTATTTACTCTGGATTGTGGGTCAGGGATGAGCTGCCGGGTTTTCATCCGTAGCATGATCACCCAGAAAATAACACTTTCTGCACCGGGGTTCATAGGCATCTTTTTCTCCGAGCAATACGGTGGCATCGTTGTCAGCAAGGCGGTAGGAGTAATTGGCAAGGCTTCCGCAAACCTGGCAGATGGCGTGGACTTTGGTTACAAACTCCGCCATAGCGAGGAGATAGGGCATAGGGCCGAAGGGTTTCCCCCGGAAGTCCATATCGAGGCCTGCGACGATGACTCTTACACCGCGGTTGGCGAGGGCTCTGACAGCCATCGGCAGTTCTTCATCAAAAAACTGCGCTTCATCAATGCCTACTACTTCGACGTTGACAGCAAGGGGGAGGATTTCGGAGGAATGCGCCACGGGAGTCGAGTGAATAGAATTTCGGTCGTGGGAGACGATTTTATCAGCTGCATACCGGGAGTCCAGTACAGGCTTAAATATTTCCACCTTTTGGTTGGCAATTTGCGCGCGGCGAAGCCGGCGTATCAGCTCTTCGGTTTTACCGGAAAACATACTGCCGCATACAACTTCGACCCAGCCGGTCTTTCTGTTTGCAGAATTCACTTCGATAAACATGCGGCTAAACTAAGTAAAAAAAGCAATAGATCAATTGCTGTGATTTTCCGTTACATGGAGTTTGTTGAGGGCATCTTCAGAGGCACGTTGTTCTGCAGATTTTTTATTTTTCCCCTCACCGACTCCCAGCACTTTTTGACCGACTTTCGCCTGGATACGGAAAGTTTTGTTGCGGCCATCTCCGTTTTCACCGATTACTTCAAACAGGAGCAGCCCCATTTTGGCCTTTTGCACATGTTCGATCAGCTTATTTTTGTAGCTGATAACCTGGCTTTCCACTTTTTGGAGATGGATATAGGGGTCAATGATCCGGTTGTAGATAAACCGTATGGTTTTATTATAGCCGAGGTCGAGGTAAATAGCACCGATAAAAGCTTCCAGCGCATCGCCGTACATAGATTCGTTGACAATTCCAGACTGGCGGTGTTGAATGATATTATCGATATGGAGTTGTTTGGAGATGATATTGAGGGATTTGCGGTTTACAATTTTGGAGCGCATTTCGGTCAGAAACCCCTCATCTTTCAGCGGATAGATTTTAAACAAATATTCAGCAATGACGGCATCGAGAATAGAATCACCGAGGAACTCCAGGCGTTCATTACAGCCTTTGGCGACAGCGGCATTCTTTTCGTCTTTTTTATAGGAGTTATTAAGAGACGAGCTATGCGTAACAGCAAGCCGATAGAGGAAAATTTCCTTCGGAACGAATCCGGAAATTTCAAGAATCTCCCGAACGAAGTCTTTTTCCTTAGAGAGATATAGATTATAGAACTGCCTGGGTGAAATCATAAAATAAAACCAGATCACTATTCCCAAAAATCGGCTGTTAAATTACAAAAATCAATTCTGAAATCACAATTACCCAACATTTCCTTTGGAAATGTTGGGTAATCAGGTATAAAATGTCCTGAGGGACATCATGTTTACATGAAGAGGGTGATTAGCCTTCGATCTTTTTCAGCAGAATGGAGGCATTATGTCCACCAAAACCAAAGGTATTGCTAATGGCGACGTTTACTTCGCGAGGCTGTGCAACATTGAAAGTATAATTCAGATCACAGTCCGGGTCACCTTCTACAAAGTTGATGGTAGGCGGGATCAGACTATGTTGCATAGCGAGGATAGCGGCAATAGCTTCAATGGCACCGGCAGCACCGAGCAGGTGTCCGGTCATAGATTTGGTAGAGCTGATATTGAGTTTGTAAGCATGTTCGCCAAATATTTTTTTAATAGCCTGGCTTTCACTCACATCACCCAACGGGGTAGAAGTACCATGAACGTTGATATAATCAACATCAGTAACTGTCAGGCCGGCATCTTTGAGCAGATTTTCCATTACCCTTTGAGCACCTTCCCCTTCGGGATGAGGCGCAGTAATGTGATGCGCATCTGCCGACATACCGATACCCCCAAGTTCAGCATATATCTTTGCCCCGCGATTAATTGCATGCTGATATTCTTCAAGAACGATACAACCAGCGCCTTCACCCATGACGAAGCCATCGCGGCGTTTGTCAAAGGGGCGACTGGCAGTTTTATATTCTTCATTATTCTCAGACAATGCCTTCATAGCATTGAATCCACCCATTCCAACTTCACTTACAGCAGCCTCAGTTCCTCCGGCAACCATGACATCTGCATAGCCATATTTGATAAGCATATGCGCATCGATGATGCAATTAGACGAGGTTGCGCAAGCAGAAACACTGGAATAGTTGGGTCCTTTCAGACCGTACTTGATGGATATATGGCCTGCACCAATATCAATAATCATTTTAGGAATAAAGAATGGATTTATCCTGGGAGTACCATCTCCCCGGGCAAAATTCATTACTTCTTCAAAAAAGATATTGATTCCGCCGATACCAGAGCCCACTACGACGCCAAAGCGGTTCCGATCAACTTTGTCCATATTAAAAGATGCATCCTGTATAGCTTCATCAGCAGCAACCATCAGGTAGTGCACGAAGCGATCCATTTTGCGAACCTCTTTACGGTCAAAATAATCATTTGGATCAAACCCTTTAACTTCGCAGGCAAACTTGGTTTTGAACTTCTCAGTGTCAAAGTGAGTGATCCAGTCAGAACCACTCACTCCCTGAGAAAGTCCCTGCCAATACGCAGAGACATTATTTCCAATCGGCGTTAGTGCACCCAAACCGGTGACAACGACCCTTCTTCCCTGCATGTATTATTCGGTTTTGATATTTGCTTCGAGGTATCTGGTAGAATCACCAACAGTTACAATTTTTTCGGCAGCTTCGTCAGGGATACTGATATTGAATTCTTTTTCGAACTCCATGATCAGTTCAACCGTATCGAGCGAATCAGCTCCCAGGTCGTTGGCAAAACTAGCCTCGGGAGTAACTTCTGAAGGTTCTACTCCCAGCTTCTCAACGATAATCTCTTTTACTCTTTCGGCAATGCTTGACATTTTTCTTTGCTTTTTAAATTGTTAATTGTTTATTGGTCTCGCAGTAAAAAATTTGTGCAAATATAATACTTTTTGGAATCATCCAACGTTATTCGCGAACTAATTTTTTAACATGTATCAGAAACCAAGGCTTTGACGAAGCGAATAGATATACAGGATATCTTTGATTATCAGTGTGTTGTGATTGGTCTTGCCTCCAATGAACGCATCTGGAAACTATGTTATGAGGTCAACCGCCAACTGGGGCTAAATCTGACCGAAAAGGAGCTGGAAGAGGGAAAAACCGAGGGTGAGGAATCCGAGGAAAACACCTCCGCCAACAGTCTTTTTGAAGCGTCTGATTTTATACCGGATGACCGGCCTCTGGCCTATTACGAGGACTTACACTCGGACCCCAGATTTGAGTTTATTCTTCGCAAACCCGATCCAAACCACCTGCCCAAAGATGCCAGGCCTTTTCGTTTTTTCTTTTTGATACGTGCCCATGACAGCCCTCTCCCTGAGTCTGCTGATCTGATCGAACGCCTGAACAAGTCTTCAGCTATTCTTTCCGCAGTAGATATTTCTCATATTAAAAACATTAAACAACTAGTCCTTTGAAGCTATTTCATTTAAGAAGAACAAAAATTGTGGCCACTATGGGCCCTGCCTGCGATAATCCTAAAGTCCTGCTTTCTATGGTTGAAGCAGGTCTGGATGTGGCCAGGCTTAACTTTTCGCACTCAGATCATGAAACCCATGCTAAATCTCTGAAGCTGATACGGGATATTAACCAAAAGTATAATACCAATATCGCCATTCTTCAGGATTTGCAGGGGCCAAAAATCCGTATGGGTGATTTGCCTGAACCCTTTAAAATCAAAGAAGGTCAGGTCGTAACCATCCGCTCGGATATCAAAGAGCAGAAAGACAAAGTATTGCCGATTGTGTACAACACTTTTGCCCAGGACGTTAAAATCGGGGATATTATCCTCATTGATGACGGAAAAGTCGAGGCAGTAGTGGAGGAGACCAACAATGTCAACCAGGTAAAAATCAAGATCGTATCCGGTGATCTTATTCAAAGCCGTAAAGGGGTAAATCTTCCGCTCACGAATATTTCGGAGCCTACCATTACTGAAAAAGATTTCCGCGATATTGATTTTGCCATTGAACACAATGTAGAATGGGTAGCCCTTTCCTTTGTGCGCTCCGCCGATGACATCAAACTCCTGAAAGAACTTATCCGCCTGAAAAACGGAACCAGCAGAATCATCGCCAAGATCGAAAAACCTGAAGCCCTCCGCAACATTGACGAAATCATTGCCGTCTCTGATGGTATTATGGTCGCACGTGGTGATATGGGTGTGGAAATTCCGATGGAGGAAGTTCCTGCATGGCAGAAACGGATTATCAAAAAATGTAATATCCAGGGCAAACCGGTCATCGTTGCGACTCAGGTCATGGAATCCATGATCCAAAACCGCCGTCCGACCCGTGCTGAAGCCAATGACGTTGCCAATGCCCTTGTCGATGGTGCAGATGCAGTCATGCTCAGTGCAGAAACCTCGGTAGGTAAGTATCCGGTAGAAGTAGTTTCAAGTATGCACAGGATTCTTATGAGTGTCGAAAAAGAAGATACCAGCATCTACTACCGAAATATGGATACCTTCCCCGAAGGCAGCGAGTTTCTCAGTACTTCTGTGATTACGACGGCATGTACCCTTGCCCGCCATACCAAGGCGAAAGCCATCGTAGGGATGACCCGGTCAGGTTATACAGCGCTTCAACTCGCCCGCTGCCGGCCGCAGGCGCAAATCTATGCTTTCACCAATAATCGCCCCGTGCTGAATATGCTCAACCTCATCTGGGGGGTAAGGGCGTTTTTCTACGACGGATTTGTCAGTACGGATGATACCATCCAGGATGTGCACGAGATTCTGAAAGAAAAAGGTTTGTTGAGCGCCGGTGATATTATTATCAACACGGGTAGTATGCCACTTCACGACAGAGGTCTTACCAATATGGTAAAAATCAGCCGTGTACGTGCCAAAGGTGATCTCAGACCCTGATCCATGCCGTCGATTTCTGCTGTCATCATTACCCGCGATGAAGCTGCAAATATCGGCAGATGCCTCGCTTCCCTAAAAGGCGTCGCAGATGAGATTATCGTAGCTGATTCGGGCAGTAAGGATGATACTGAAACGATTTGCCTCGCATGGGGTGTGCGTTTTTTTCGGGTTGAATGGCTGGGTTATAGCAGAACAAAAAATCTGGCCAATGATCTTGCGACAGGGGATTATATTCTTTCTATCGATGCCGACGAGGTGTTGTCGGAGCCCCTTCGCCAGGCCATTCTTCCCGAAAAAAATCGTCTCTCTGGTGTTTATAGTTTCAACCGGCGAACCAATTTTTGCGGACATTGGGTTCGCTTCTGTGGCTGGTACCCCGACCGCAAAGTGCGTATATTTCCTAAAAACCGGGCACACTGGGAAGGGGAGTTTGTTCACGAAACCCTCCACACCGATCCTTCTCTCGCCATCCGGCACCTCCCCGGAGACCTCCTGCACTACTCCTACGACTCGCTGGAAGACTTTCTCTCCCGAATGGATACCTATGCATCCCTTGCTGCCAATCAGCTCCACAGCCGGGGGAAAAAGGCCTACTGGTGGAAACGTATGCTCAGTCCGGTAATTAAGTTTTTGATTATGTACTTCATCCGCCTCGGATTCCTAGACGGAAAGGCGGGTTGGCGGATCTGTTACTTCTCCGCCAACGCCAATTATCTACGCTATAAAAAACTCCAACAGTTAAATGCTGCTGCCGCAGGGTGACTATTTTACCCCCGGTGTGCGGTTCAGAAATTCGTCGTAAAGCAAGGTCTGACGGCTCTCCAATGGCACCCACCAACCCTGGATAAACAAGGATTTGATTTGCGTTTTGGTCTCAAACGGATCACCGTCTGCCACAAACAGATTGGCCTCTTTACCGACCTCTAATGAACCCATACGGTCAGCTACACCAAATATTTCTGCGGGGACAATCGTAACTGCCTTCAACGCTTCTTCGCGACCCATTCCATAGGTTGCAGCAAACCCTGCATGGTATGGCAGGTTGCGCACATTCTCTGTATCGTTGGTGCGGATAGCCACTTTTACGCCCGCCTTCAGCATAATGCCCGCATTGGCATATGGGCGATCATAACGGTCGGAGGTGCGGCGGGGAGAGTCTAGCACCGGACCTGTGATGACCGGAATTTTTGCTTTGGCTAGCTCATCTGCTACCCGCCAGCCTTCCATCACCCCCGTAAAGACGGCATCTATTTTTCGCTCCTGTACCCAGGCTATTGCTGTCTGAATATCTGAAGCGGTATTCACTTCGATCAACAGCTTGGCTTCGCCTCTGACAACCGGAACCAGGGCAGCCATTTCCGGATAATAGACAGGTTCTTCGCCCTTTCCAGTACGCCACACCGAGTCTATTTTCGCATAGGCAATCGCCTTTTCCCAGACACCATCCAGATTTTTCAATCGTTTCTTTTTATCTTCTTCCATCTCTTCTTCGGTGCGGTTGTCCCGGCGCCCGGTTCTGCCCGCAGCAGGGAAGTTGAGCAACACAGCCTTAAACCCTGCATACATCTGGTCAGGTGTATAACCATGCAGATTGATCAGGGCCGCTGTACCTGAAAAAAGACCTCCGTCAGGAGTAGTGAGTACCGTGGTAATACCGTTTACCCTCGTAACAGGGATCAGCACTGAGTTGGGGTTTACACCCGTAAGTGCCTGTACCTGAGGATTTACCTCGCCCAACTCGTTGAAGTCCTGCGTAAGGTCTATGGACTGAATTTCCTGAAGGCCGAGTTTGGTTCCGCCATCAATCATTCCGGGATATATAGTCAGTCCCTTACAGTCAATCACTTCTGCCCCCTGAGGTATAGTGACGGATTCTCCGATCGCAGCAATTTTCCCATCGCGAATGAGCAGGGTACCGGTTTTTTCGCCCTGGGTTACCGTCTCGATTTTTGCGTTTGTAAGGGCAAAAGTTCCGGTGCGTGATTTTTGCACCATCTGAGAATGAACTGATACTGTAAATAAAACAGCAGCCAGAAATATATATATTCGTTTCATCGGATAATTCATCAAAAGGTTATTCGCCAAATAAAAATTCAAATGCATCTTCCATGCAGTTATCGACATCGGAATGACTATACAGTACAGGCATGATTTTTTCGTCGGGATTAATATACAGCCGCATATCATTGGCATCCTGATTGACATCAAACCTGACGATCCCGTCCACAATGGTCATCTGAGGCACTGCATAAATAGAAAGCGGATGTCCTTTAAATATGGCTATATCCCCTTCTTTTCCCTTTTCGATGGAGCCGACACGATCTTCTATGCCCAATTGTCTGGCCGGATTCAACGTAATGAGCGTCAGCGCTTCGTCGTCAGTAAGCCCGCCGTATTTTTGTGTTTTTGCAGCTTCATGGTAGAGATGGCGGATCAGCTCTTCAGAGTCAGAATTGATAGAGGTAACGACACCATTTCGGGTAAGGATCGCGGCATTGTAGGCGGTGGAGTAATAGACTTCAAATTTATAGCTCCACCAGTCTGCAAACACCGAGGCCATCGCACCAAACTTTGCCAGTTCGGGGGCAACTTTAAATCCTTCATTGACGTGCTGGAAAGTAATGCGCTTAATACCAAAGTCTTTACATACATTCATCAGCATCACAATTTCATCGGCCCGGTAGGAGTGGCAGTGAATGATGACTTTGTTGTTGAGCACATCTACCAGCGTTTCCATCCGGAGGCTGTATTCGGGAGGTGTGGCGGAAGGGTTGGTTTTCTTTTCCTCGTTGTATTTTGCCCAGCTTTTTTCATACTGGCGGGCTTTGGAAAAAGAATCTCTGAACACGGCTTCCATACCCATACGGGTGCGGGGACTGATATTGCGGCTTACACCGTAAGAACGCATGGGGTTTTCGCCAAGGGCAAATTTGATGGTTCGGGGCGCACCTTCCATACGTATCTGGTCGGGGTCTGTAAGCCCCCATCGCATTTTGATGGTTTCACACTGACCGCCGATGGCGTTTGCAGAGCCATGCATGGCATGAGTCGTTGTAACTCCACCGGCAAGTGCCCGATAGATAGAAATATCCAGTGGATCGAGTACATCGCCGGTCCAGACTTCGGCCGTAACCGGGCTGGTTGATTCGTTGATAGCGAGAAGCCCGAGGTGAGAGTGTGCGTCAATAATGCCCGGCATCACATGCAGGCCCGTGGCATCTATTTCCCTGACGTCTTTGGGTGCTTTCAGTCCTTTGCCGATTTTGCTGATTTTACCATCGACGATCAGTACATCTGTATTTTCGAGCGTACCATTGGTGATGGTGATCACCGTACCATTTTTTATCAGAAGGCTTCCCTTTGGAATCTGCGCCGTAAGGCTTTGCACAATTACGGCAAGGAATAAAAATATAAATGGAAATTTCATTGGTGTAAGGTTTGTTAGTTGTTTTCTGGGGAGGATTCTTTTTCACCTTCAATCGGGAATGAGCCAAATTCGCCAAAAGTCATCGTTCCTGACAGTTTGTTTCCCTCGATCGCAGCTGTCGCTTCTATTTCTGCCGATTGTCCCCGCATATCAAACGTATAGGAGAAGGTCAGTTCTTTTCCGTCAAATTCCACCACGTCCAGGTCATTGCTCATCTGGCCGTTGGAACCCTCAAAAGAAATCGTACCGGAAAGTGCACCACCTTCGTTTTTGATGACCAGTACACCCGGTCTTTCCCCCATTTGAGAGCGGGTTACGATATTCCATTTTCCCACTACTGCCTTTACCGCATCGGGGTTTGTGGCAGATTTACTGCCAGCAGGTTTGGTGCTCATCACATACTTTTTTCCATCGACAAAAACGTATTTGATGGCAGATTTTTCGGCAAAAACAGGTTTGTCTGTAATGACGAGATTAGCCATTTTTCCTTTTTCCACTGTACCCATCACATTGGAAAGACCGAGAAGGGAAGCGGGATTTGTGGTGAGTGCAGCCAGGGCAGCATTTTCAGAAAGACCATATTTGATCATGATCCGGATTTGAGAAAGGATGTCTTTCGGCTTTGCTTCGAGCATGGAGAAGCCAAAGGTTATTCCGGCTTTTTCAAATGCTGAAGCCTGAGAAGCGTATAGCTTATATGCTTCGAGTCGCCTCTTTTCCAGTTCTGCCTTTTCTTTTTCGGCAGGTGTTTCTTCTTTTGTTGCGGTTTCTTCAGCCTTTCCGGTTCTGACAGGTTTTTCTTCGACTTCTTTTGGTAAGTCGAGAGAAAGAAAAACCGGAATATTTTGGGATTTGATTTTATCGGTCAGTTCCCAGCCCTGTTTGCATTCTGCCAGCATAAGCGAAAAGCCCATCTCCTTTTGCATACTGATTGCCCGCTGAATGTCCAGCACATTTTCAGTTTTAAACACCACAGGCAGCTCTTTTCTGACAACCGGATAAAGTGCCTGGAGCGTAGGGTCGTATTCGGGATGTCTGACGCCGGCAGGATTTTTGGCATATGCCGCTTCGTGTTCCATGGCATATTTTGTCTGGCTGTAAAGTTCTTTCCATTTAGCCATGACCCCCAGCAGAGTAGCCGGATAAACGCCCGGAGCGCCTGTAAACTGACTAAACTGAGAGGTGTTTTCACGCAATACCAGCTGGTTTGCCTTGCCTTCCCCGAGGAGGACGATCATCCCTGATCCGGGGAGCATTTTCCCTCTGGGTACGACGTGGGCAGAGGTAAAGCCCGCCTCCCGCATGGCGGCAATTGATTTGTCCGAAGGATCAAATAAGTCCACCGCTTTGCGGTCGGTCTGAATGCCGGCTACGTCGGCAGGAGGATTGACCGGATTTTCGGGACGGGTCCGCTCTTCGCCTGAGTTTCTGGCAGTTTCTGTACGGGGAATGCCCAGATGAGAAAGCCCGCCTACAAAACCCGCGTAGAGGTACATAGAATCTGCGGCCATGACTTCGGCTTCGCCCGGAATCGCCACATCTTTACCGACAGATACAATCAGTCCGTTTTTTACAATGACCGTAACATCTTCCAGCACCACACCGGGAGATTGAATGACATTCACGTGTGTGATAGCGAAAGTATTGGTTACGGGTGAGAGTTCTGAGGCCTTATTTTGGCTCCAAAGCAACCCGGGAGATACTATTATCAGAAAGACCAGACAGAAAATAGTCCCCACATAACACAGATAATTTTTCATACTGAATGGTTAAAGCTTTTGATGAAACTCAAATCTACCAAAATAGGCCGAATACCGGATAAACCCCACCACTAATTTGTGACAGAGAGTATATTTTACCCTTGGCTTTATTCTGTTTGCCGACCTCAATCCTTAAACCTGGCGCGTATATAAGCCAGCATATCGCTCATCACAGGTGTAATATTTGACGGGCCGGAACGAATAAAAAATAATTCTTTCTGAGGGCCTTCCTTGAGAAATGCGGGTTTATTGGAAGCAGCACAATCATAGCGGAGTACGACTTTCCCATCGACCTCATCTACATCATAAGAAACCAGGCTGGCAAAAAATCCGCCGATCCGGTCTTTGATCATGCCGATGATGCTCAGGTTAAAGTTTTCAATCTCCTTTTCATTTTCAAATTCCACCCCGCAGATTTCGCTGTTGTCTTTGACTCCTACCAGCAAGGTTCCTCCACTGGTGTTCATAAAGGCAGAAAGGGTTTTCAGCATGGCGGGTTTGACAGACTTGCTGGCCGCTTCTTTGAATTCGAGGTTTTCACTTTCGCCGTCCTCAATAAGCTTTTCAGTAGTAAAAGGCAGATCCCGGTGTAAGTATTGAACAATTCGCACCGTAAGTCCCCGCACGATCTTCAGGCTTAACATCGGGTCGATATATTCTCCTGAAAATAGTTTTTCACTGTCGAAAGCGAGAAGCCGGGTATCCTGTAGCGCCCGTATCGTGCCCATTCTGAGGCTTTGGGTAAAAATGGCCACCTCGCCAAAAATTTCACCGCGCTCATAGATTTTCTTTTCTCCGTCGCGAAGCGTAAGGAGCAGTTCGCCTTCTTCCACCAGATAAAAGTTTTGCCCTTTCTGGCTCATGGAAAAAACTTCCTGGTTTTTATGAAATTTCTTTCGCTCAGTAATAATCAGCAGCTGTTCCTTTTCCGAATCTTCCAATTCCTGAAAAAGCGTATTCTGGCTGAGTATTTTGAAAAATTCCTGTTTGTCGATCATACCTGAGTGGTTTGGGTAAAGATGGGAAAAAATTACCACTCAAATAAACAATTACCTTTCTTTCGCTGGCCAATCCAACTTAAACTTTACTTCCGGCAAAGGCGGCGCGTTTCTTAGCAGGTTTATTTTGGCAAAAACCATATCGCCTTCGCCGCGCCGCAGAGTTTTCCCTCCGCTGTGAAGACGGCTGTGCCGGAGTGAAGCTTGCGCCCTTCCTGGCCTTCCTTCCAGCCGATGACTATGTGAGGTTGGCCAATAACTACGGGAGCAACCAGTTCTGCGGTAAAGCGGCCCAGCAAAATCGGCCCGTATGAATCCACAGCCGCAAAAGCGCCGGGACAGTCCAATGCCGACCAGACAAATTCGCGCTTCGCGAATCCCTGTCCGTCGTCTAAAGAAACATCGGGAACCCAGGGGGAAGCGACCATCTCGCGGTCTTTCACCCTGCCGGGAAAAATATTCAGTCCATCGCCAGCTTTCCGGTCGGGGCCACAGACAAAACAGCGAGGAAAAGCATGATGCTGAAATCCTGTATAAAAAGGAACCGCATCTTTTGCCTCTTCAAAACCGGGAGGGTTGGGAATGTCCAGCGAAATATCCGCAGGTTTTGCCTCCGCTACGAGGATGTCGCCCCAAAGTACGCGAAGGTAGTCGTTGCTTTCCCGCACTACCTCCATAGGCAAATCCAGCGGAGGAGGAATCCGAAGCGTTACTTCGGCGGGGCCGTCAAAATACGCGCCGACGCGCCCGGAGATATACCCGCCGTTGGCGGAGTCGGGCGGGCCGCAAAACCGGCTGTTTACGGTGATGAATGAAGCCATTATACTCAGATTTTACGGATGGGTTTTCGGTAGCGGTTGTAGATTCTTTGGCCGGAGGGTCTTTCCCAATTCTGATAGGTTTTATCAGAATTCAATATCACAAAACCCAGTTTTACCGCCCAGTAAATATGTACCCGCCTTTCAACTCCTTTTACCTGATCCCTCCTGCCAAAGTCAAAATTAAAATCCAAAGGCCCGGCATTGGGGGTAAAGGGCTGCTCATTTAACGTCTGATGGGTAGCTGAAACGCGCTTGGGCCCCATACCTGCAAAAAACTGCATCACTACTTTTTCGCCCAATCGGCAATGCAACCCGCCATTAATATTCCATCCCACCGACTTCACGACGATATCTGCCCGCTCGTATGACCACTGTTCGCCATCGCGCCAATACCAGCTGCCAAAACGGGTATAGGACTCCGGATGGTAAAAAAACTGAAACCCTATTGAGGACTGTACATACCGGAAGCGATAACCCGGATGAACGTTTAAGCCCATCCGCAATTTGCCGTAATCGTAGTCAAATCTCCCGATGGTCTCCGGCGGATTCCCCCACGGGTAAAGGGGAAGCTCAAACCCATATTCTGCTTCAACCGCCAGAACAGGTATAGGCCGGTACTCCAGCCCTGCGAAAAAAGCAGGTCTTTCTATTGCAGCCCAACTGAGCAAATCGGTTTTTGCGATCAGGATGGGAAAGGTGGATTCCCGCTGCCCAAAAGCATTGCGGGACAGAAGAACGACAGAAATCAGCAGAAGTATTGTGCGGGACTTCATGTGAGACGGGGTTATAAAATCATCGCAAGGAATAAATGCTACTGCAATATATGCATTCTGTATTTTATTCCCTCAACCCTGCTTCAACACCTGATGGCCGATCCCACATTCGAGGCATCGTTTTTCGTCGCAGTAGTTTTTCTTTAGCTGGATCATTCCCTGTGAATGGAGTGCGTTGGGGTTTTTCAGTCCCAATGAGGTAAATGTGCGGGTGATGCGATTGTCTTCGGGAGAAAGTCGGGAAAATATATCGGTAATCATTTCGCTGAGGTTGTTGCGCCCATGTGCACGGTGATACAACCAGGCTACCGGCAGGATGGCATTGATCAGGAGCAATTCTTTTTGCAAATGGCCCATGAGCTTTTTGCTTTGGGCAGAAGCTTGTGAAAACCGGTAATGTGTCTCCCAATAATGGGAAACACCAATAGGTATCCCCAGAAACCGGTCGAGGTTTTCAGGTTCGAGCAAGCGTATCAGATGGGGAAAAATGTTGAGCATACAGGCGGTTTGCGTAATGCGAATCGTCGGAAAACCTGCCGGTCGCATACGCATAAAGCGAATTTGCAGATTCTCAGGTGTTTCGATTTTGTGTTTAGCTGAAAGAAAAATCCATTCATCCCAAAGTTTCTGGTGGTATGTGTCAATGATTTCTTCCGGCCTGCACAAGCCCGACACACCCAATATCAAGGCTTCCATTTGCAGAATATTGCCGGTATAATTTTGCATGATTTTCCAGGGAATAAGCTGAGCGATTCTTCGAAAAGGTTCTTTATTCACCGGCCCGCCCATGATGGCCATAATTTCTTCCCACAAGGCCTGCGTCCAGTCCATATTTTGAGAAGGAAATCCGGCGGTAATTTTTATCGCTTTTTCCTCCACACGCTCCACGCCCAGTCGTTCAACCCAAATGGTAGTATGAATCTCGTCAACCCCGCCAATCAGCGCAGCACAGGGAATCTGCCCTGATGATTCGGAAAAACGATCATATCGCTGCAGGAGGTTTCCTGCAATTCGCCCATCCAAAACCAACTCCGGAATCACCGTCCCATCTTCGCGCATCACAGGTTCACCCTGAGAATAGAGCACAACGTGAAGAACGGTATTGTTGTACAGCGGGTCCCGGTCATGTCCGTGAAGGTACCATTCTTTCGCATTCACATGGATTTCCACTTGTCCCGACCATTCGATTTCGCCGATTCTTACCAGCGACTGAAAAAAATCAGGCCCCTGGTTGTGGTTCCATGTACCGGGTTGGAGAATGACCACCGGCAGCCCATCAGATGTTTGCAGATTTTTTGCGTCAAAATTACGGGTACGCCATACGTAGTGCAGAAAAGATTCAGGTATCATGGTTGTGTGTATTCAGGTAAATAAGACTGCTGCCTGTATATACCCAAATTCCACAAAATGTAACCACCTGTGTCAGTTCCAGGCGAGATTTTTTCTATCGTCCCAATACTCCGATGCAGGCTGGGTAATTGCGCCAAGTATTTCTTCTGCCTGTTTGTCCCACTTCACGGAAAGCGCCTGAAGATTGGATCGCAGTTGTTCGGGTAGCGCAGCACCACTCAGTACGACATCTGCCCAGGGTTGGGCCAATACACCGGCAATGGCCAGCGCATCGGGAGAAGTTTCCAGCCTTTGAGCTTCAGCGCGCAGAATATCTATCCGATCCGCAAATCGCGGAATGGCATTTCTTTCTGTCAGCCGTCCATTGGCCACGGCTTCTTTGACAATAACGCCCATGCCCCTGTCGTGGGCTTCTTCGAGGGCAGTGCCTGCGGATCGTTCCAGGAGGTTCCAGGTAGCCTGTACAGCATCAAACAGTGGCTGCCGGTCGATGACTACCCGGAAGGCTTTTCGCAACACCTCGGCCTGATTGGGGCCGCTGAGAGAAAGACCGATGAGGATACCTCCCGACTTCATGCGGGCAAGTTCGTTGAGAACAGACGTATTGGCCAGCACACCACTTTCCAGCGTAGCAGAATGAATCTGATACAGATCCGGATATTGGTGAAGGCAGGCGACAGACTCTTTCCACTGCCGTTGAAGTACAGGAAGTGAGTGATCTTTGATTTCGTGATTTTCGGCCTCCACCTGCCAGTTGGCAGTGTAGGTATAGCCCCATTTTGATCCGACAACAGCGTCGCCCGAAGCGCGGTCATGATGGAGGAGCCAGTTCCCCAGAAAATCCTCTCCTTTGCCATAAGAGCGGGCTGCGTCGAAGTAGCGGATACCGGAAGCCCAGGCCAGATCGAGGAGCTGATGTGCCTGTTGTTCCATGCGGGTTTCGGTATAGTTAAAAAAAAGATCTTTGCCGTGGCCAAGGGTAATATAGCCAGGGCGGCCCAGCGCAGCCATACCCAGTCCGATGCGGCTTACTTTCAGAGCGGAGTCACCGAGGGTTTTGTATAACATGAATCATTGTTTCCCACCAAAACTAAAACAAAATTGCTAACTTTGTTGCCAGAAGAAAATTTTATGCTAAAACAACTGGTTCGACCCGTTTACCGGTTTTCTCACCAACTGCTATTTAGCACCAGCCAGTGGAATCCGCTGTTTCGGAAAACCTATGGCGGCAAACCTGTAACCAAAGGCCATATTTCGGCAGATCACCTCGCCGACCCCCGGCTGGATGACCAGCTGGTCGAAAAGCTAAAGGAGGCGGGCATTGGGGTAAAACCCTTTGAAATAGATGTCCCTGGATATAAAGACTACCTCAAAAAAGTGGATTACCCAGACACGTACTATGGCGGGGGAAAAATACCGGGGAAAAATTTTACCGAAAAAACCCTCGAACATTACGTCTCTACCTCTTTCATTCCTTTTGATGAGGATACAGTATTTATCGATGTAGCAGCTTGCACGTCACCTTTTTATACCATTGTGCGGCGGCTTTACGGTTGCCGGGAAACTTACCAGCAAGATCTGGTCTATCCCAAAGGCCTGAATGGCGACAAGATCGGTGGCTACGCCTCCGAACTTTACCTGCCCGATGGCAGCGTGGATGCGGTAACGCTTCACTGCTCTCTGGAGCACTTTGAAGGAAACTCTGACACCGAGTTTTTTCAGGAGCTTTCACGTGTGCTTCGCCCGGGGGGAAGGGCTGTAATTTTGCCTTTTTACCTTGCGGGAGAATATACGATTCATGTGGACCCGGCCTATAACCTGCTCAAATTTCATCGCCCCAAAATAGACCCCAGGGCAAAACTCCGATACTGTAACTGGTACCAGTTTTTTTCCCGCCACTACGACCCGCAAGCCCTTCAGGAGCGAATTCTTTCCAAAGTACCCGACCTGAATCTGACCGTCTATCACGTGCAAAATTTTCGGGAAGTTGACCCTTCGTGTTATCTCCGTTTTATCGGTGTTTTTGAAAAAAAATCTTAAGATGAATCTTACCGCCCAAAGAGGAAAATTTCTGGCGACGCCTGAAAAAGGTGAAGTTTCTTCCCTCCTGATGCTTCCGCCTCAAGCAAAAGCGCTATTGGTATTTGGCCACGGCGCAGGTGCCGGGATGGATCATCAGACGATGGAAAATATCGCACAAAATATGGCCCATTCGCAGATTGCGACTTTCCGGTACAACTTTCCCTACATGGAACGCGGCGGCGGCAGAGATACAAATGCCGTCAGCCTGGCAACTGTACAGGCTGCGGTTCATGAAGCAAAAAAATATGCGGGGAAATTGCCTGTTTTGGCGGGGGGACATTCCTTTGGCGGGCGAATGACTTCTCTGGCAGCAGCGGAGGGAATGATTGATGAGGTAAAAGGGCTGATATTTTGTTCTTTTCCCCTTCACGCACCGGGCAAAGCCAGTGCAGACCGGGCTACGCATATGGGAAAAATCAAACAGCCGATGTTATTTCTCTCCGGAACAAGAGACACCTTTATTTCTCCCGACTTTTTCCTTCCACTGATAGAAAGTCTGGGCGAAAAAGCTACGCTTCACTCGTTGGAAACTGCCGACCACGGGTACAAAACGCTGAAGAAAACCCGGCAGAACCCCGAGGATGTATTCGCCGAAATGGCGCGTGTGGCGGGAGAGTGGGTGGACAAAACGATCTGAGTACACCCGGTTACCACTGCGGATGGATGATCTCCCTCAGCAGGTCGTTATACACGGCTTCCGCCTGATCCATTATTTCTTCGGGAAGCAGCGGAGATTGGGCAGCCCTGACATTGGAAAGCACCTGCGCTTCCGAACTTGCGCCCGGTATTACACACGAAACGGCATCAAACATCAGGATCCAGCGCAGGGCATATTCTGCAAGTTGCTGGTCGCCAAATATGCGTTTATATCTATCGAGGGCCTGAAAGGCGATATCGAGATTCACCCCTGAAAAGGTCTCTCCTTTATCAAAGGCTTCTCCCAGGCGATTGAAAAACCGGTGGTCGTGTTGGCTGAAAGTCGTTGTGCGGTTAATCTTACCGGTAAGCAATCCACTGGCGAGCGGTACACGGGCGAGAATGCCCACATTGGCTTTTTGCGCAGCGGGGAAAAATTCTTCCGCAGGCTTGAGCCGCATGAGGTTAAATATAATCTGGACGGTAGCTACTCCCGGGCGTTGGATGGCACGCAGGGCTTCGGAGACTTTTTCAACACTTACCCCGTAGTGGCGGATTTTGCCCTGTTGTTTCAGGTCGTCGAGAATCCCAAACACTTCGTCACTTTCATAAACCGACGAAGGCGGGCAGTGTAGCTGGATCAGGTCGATGGTATCCAGCCCCATATTTTTCAGACTATCATTAACAAAACCGGTGATATTGGCACGGTTGTATCCTTCGGCTGTATGATTAGGTTTGAGCCGCCGTCCGCATTTGGTGGCAATAAAGACTTCTTCCGGGCGAGATTTCACAACACGTGCTACCGCCTTTTCGCTTAGACCGTTGCTGTACACATCTGCGGTATCGATAAAATTGATTCCATTGTCGATGGCCGTGTGAATGATACGGTCTGCGAGTGAGTCATTGAAGTCGGGGTTACCCCAACCGCCACCGACTTGCCAGGTGCCGAGGGAAACTTCAGAGATTTTCCAGCCGGTTTTGCCTAAGGTTCTGTAATTCATGGTTCGAATATCGTTTTCCCATAGCAAAAAACAAAAACTCCCGGAGGGGTACTCCGGGAGCGATCTATGGGCTTAAGCCCGAAATCATCAGATTAGTAACTTCTTAGAAGGGAGAGAGTGAGACCGTGATATCTGCATCATCAACATCCTTCAGCCAGAATTCCTTATCAGAGAGTCGGAGAATCTCATATTCGGCGTCCTGAGTAAAGGTAACGGTTCCAAAAATCTGTCCCTGAACAGAAACCCGGAACGTGAGCTGATCATCAGACAGCGCCCAATCACCCGTCATTTCGTAGCCAACAGAACCTTCTGTAATATTCAGTACAGCGGTTCCATCTTCTGAAAAAGTATAACGCCAGTTGGAAAAGCTGTCAGTTGCGTCCTGACCATCTTCGTCAGTTGCCTGGGTAACTTTCCATGTGCCGGCGATACGAGCTTCTTTAGATTTAAGGCTAATGGTTGGTCCGTCGGGATAGGTGCTGCAGCTGGTAAGGGAAAAAAAGAGCGCTGCGATTACGAACAAGTATCCTCTGTTTGCTTTCATAAGAATAAAGATTGAAAAATTTTAGCGTTTGTTATCACAACGACAACTGCCGGGATGTATTGGATGCATGGAGAGGAAAATTTATTTTCCGGATAGTTTCCTTTATGAATGAATTTTCCGGAATTTTTCTATAACCCCCCGATGCAACCCTCAAATTTCATGTATGGTCATTATCCCGAAAACGTTCATTCATCATCGCAGTAGCGTATCGCCCACAGCAGCCTCCATCTATCATTGACACGCTTTTTTGGAAAACGTGCACGCTGGAAAGGAAGCCTGTCAAAAAGCGGGAAAATGTGTGACCTGAGCGAGGATATGACCGTAATAACCAATAACCGTAAATGAATTCTACCAATGAAAAATTTTAAGAAACTTATCGCCACTACTTTCAGCCTCCTTATCATCTTCGGAATTTCTAAAGTGCAGGCTCAGCGTGTCAGCGCCACCATGAACTTCAGTTCCTTTAATATTGACGAAGTATCTGCACCCAATACCCAGATCAATTATCAGGGTAGCAGTTCTGTCAGTGCCAACTTCCGTTATTTTACAAAAAATAAATGGGCCTATCGTTTTGGTGCAGGCGTAGACCATTTGGATTACACGGTTGGAGACGGCGTGAATACCAATTATGAGGCCCGCAGAAATGACCTGAAAGGTATTTTCGGTATCGAAAAGCACTTCATGATAGGCAAATCACTCGATATTTACCCCGGTGCTTATATTCCTGTAGTCGTCGTGGGCGACGATAAGCTAAGTGCCAACCTCGACAATATTACCAACGGCGGTATACGGTCTGGCCTGGGCGTTGTACTGGGAGCCAACCTGCGCGTATTGAAGATCTTCCGTGTAGGGGTAGAGTTTGACGCCACTTACGACGATTTCTCTACCGGCGTGCGCAGCAGTGTAAACGAACTTTCCTTCGTACCTGTAAAAGGTATCAATCATAATACAGCATTCACCGTAGGTGTAGCTTTCTAGGCAATACGTAAACTTGTTCCTTCTTTTGCAATCCCTCATTCCTCCCGGAATGGGGGATTTTGCTTACATAGGATGTATCAATGCTGCGGAAGATTTCGTAAATTTATAGAGAATCTATAACCATACATGAAAGAAATAGAAGTTAAAATACTGGAAATCAACCGCCAACAGGTAGAAGAAACTTTACAGCAACTGGGAGCCATAAAGTCATTCGAAGGAATTATGGCTGCAACATTTTTTGATTATCCCAACCGAAGTATCCAGAAAAAAGGAGGGATTCTTCGTTTGCGAACCGAGGGAGATATCTCCATGCTTACCTACAAAAACCCGGTGGAAGGAGAAAAATCTTCGGCAAAAGTCATGGAAGAAACGGAGACTTCCATTGGCGATCCGGAAAAGCTAATGGTCATATTTAAAAAAACAGGCCTGTTACCCTTCAACCATAACCATAAAATCCGAACCCAATACAACCTTGGGAGTGTTCATGTTGTGATCGACGAATATCAGGGAGACCTTGCAGGCATTCCTGCTTTTCTCGAGATTGAAGCACCGGATGAGACGCAGTTGTATGAGGTTGTGCGGCAACTGGGATTTAAGCCCGAAGACTGCCACAGCTGGAGTACCTACGATCTGGTGCAACATTATAAAGTGGAGGTATAGTCAGATCAGACACGATTAGTAAATAGGGACATTCTGCTTTTGTAATCCATGATTTTTTGATTAACTCTGCATTGGGAAATCAAACGACGATAAGACAATGAGACTATTCCGAATTTTGGCTTTTTGCCTTCCGGGATGGATGGCACTTATCCTCCCGTCTTATGCACAGCCTACCGAACCTGACAAGGCATATAAAGAAGCGAATGTGCTGAAAGAAAAGTCTGTACTCCTCCGTACAGGAGATGATATTATGCTTTCTGTCTATGACCAGAGTCCACAGTATCCCAACATTCACACGACTCCCTATTATTTTGATAAAAAAATCTACGCCGAAATCAAAAAGTATGAGTCTCAGGCAGATGTAGAGCAGTTGGACAGGGTGCTCATTCCCTATATAGAAAAGTTTGGCGTTGAAAATTTCCAGAAAGATCTCGCCTTGCTGTGGCTGGCCGGCCGGGTCAAACAAATCCTGAAAGACACCTTACAGGCGGTATATTATTACGAACTTGCCCAGACCCACAACCGGGGTATGCCTGTACCCAAACTCACTTATGACTCGCTGATACGGGAAACTACCTCCGAATGGCTCCCGGTAGATAAATACTACGAACTTCTGGAGGTCCGGAAAAAAATTGACCCGCTGATTCCCGCCAAAAAAGTGTTGGAAAATATGGGTCCAAGGATCAATTCTCAAGATCCGGACTACGCGCCGTTTATGCATCCATCGGACTCCATCATGCTGTTTACTTCCCGGCGCGATACTTCGGGTATGAAAGCCGACGAGGTAGTCGATCCTTACAGACTGTGGAACGAAGATCTCTATTACGCCGAAGTCAATTTCATCACAGGAGAGTGGAGTTTTGCCAAACGCCTTCCCGACACGATCAACAGCATATTTAATGAAGGCTCGGCCTGCCTTGCGCCTGACGGGAAAACGCTCTACTTTACCCGCTGCCGCACAGGTGTGGGATTTGGCGACTGCGACATCTACCGCGCAACTTATGACCCTGTGGAAGACAGTTGGACCCATGTACAAAATCTTGGCGGACGCATCAACTCCGACTCCTGGGATTCACAGCCCAATATTTCTGCCGACGGGCAGACACTATTTTTTTCGTCCAACCGCAAAGGCGGATTTGGCGGAGTGGATCTCTATTATTCTACCCTTCAGGCTGATAGTTCATGGTCCACTGCAAAAAATCTCGGCCCCATCATCAATACCCCTCAAAATGAAGTAACGCCCTTTTTCCATAAGATCAACCAGAGCCTGTATTTCAGTTCTACCGGCCAGTTGAAAAATTTTGGTGGCTACGACATATTTAAAGCCCGGTGGACCGGAGACCAGTGGGAACAACCCAAGAATGTAGGTCCACTGGTAAATACCTGGGGCAATGAATATTATTTTTCTATCGATGGCGCTGGGAAAACCATTTTCTACGCAAACTCCCGCGACCCGGAGAAAGACCACGTAAAACAAAATTTTGACCTGTATTCTTTCCTCATGCCGATGGAAGCACGACCGGATGCTATCGCCTCATTGCGGGGGTATTTGATAGACTCCATTTCCGGTTATACCCTGCAGGGAACCGTGATGATTATTGACCTGGACAATGGGGTAGAAGTAGCGCCAAAAAAAATAAATGAGTACGGATTCTTCGAATTTGACCTCGTAAACAACAATCGCTACAGACTTTATGTGTTGGGAGACAACTTTCTCACCATAAAAAACGATTTTCAATTGAATGGTGATACCACCTTTCAGGTTCTTACACAAAGTTTTGAGCAAAACAAGCCGATTGTCTTCGAATCGATGGAGTTTGGTACCAATAGTGCCAAGCTGCGAGCGGAGGTGAAACCCCAACTGGACTATATTGTGCGCTTTTTGCAAAACTACCCGATGTTTCGCCTCGAAGTGGAAGGGCATACAGACTCAGATGGAAGAGATGAGAGCAATCTCCGCCTTTCACAGGAGCGCGCTCAGGCCATAGCGAGTTATATTATCAGAAAGGGGGAGTTTGAGGAAATTCGCGCCAAGGCCATTGGTTATGGAGAAACCCGACCGCTGGTGCCCAACGATACAGAAGAAAACAAAGCCAAAAACCGGCGGGTAGAGTTCAAGCTGGTACTCGACCAGGATTACGACGGTGATCTATGGTTGCCGACCAAGGAAGAACTTTATTTTGACGAGGACCTCGAAATGGAAGAAGATCCTGCCTTTGACAGCGAGTTTGAGTGGAGTGAGGAGGATATGAAAAAATGGGAAGAAGAGCGGGAAGGTTGGGACAAAGAACTCGAACTGGATGACGACCTTGACCTGGATAAAGAACTGGAAGAAGATATCATAGAGACTTTGGAAGGAGATGATGGAAAATAATAATAACGAATGATTCTGCCTGCATCTGAACAGACCCTCCCCCTGCCTGTTCACTACATCGACCAACTGAAAACCACTGAGCAAAACCCTCGCTATCACGCAGAGGGAAATGTGTATAACCACACGTTGCTTGTTCTTCAGCAATTTGAAAAAGGTGTAGAAAAATTTGATCTGAGCCAGGACGACCGGCAGATCCTGTATTGGGCTGCCATTCTCCACGATATCGGCAAACCCTCAGTGACCCACTGGCGGGAAGGCCGCTGGCGTGCGACCGGGCACGAAGAGGCCGGCGTACCCATAGCACGAAACCTCCTGCTCCAAAATCCTGAAATTTCAGATATTCAGCGAAGAAAAATTCTCGACCTGGTCAATTTTCACCAGATACCGCTGCGCTGGGGACTCGCGAAAAAAGATATTTCTGACTATAAAAAACTTGCAACCAAAACAGATTTACGCCTTCTGGGTATTTTTGCTTACTTCGACCTGATGGGGAGAATCTGTGAAGATTATGAGCGGATTCACGAACTGCTGGCCTATCTCAATGAGGTGATTATTCCGAAGGTAAAATACGATACAGGGACATTTGAGGAGATCCAGCAGACCTATTTCGAAGCGGGCGTTCAGCAAAAAAATGCACTTTGGCAATCGCTGAAGTTTGAGGACGTGCAATTGATGGAAAAACTGCTGAATGTAGAGCGGAAAGACAACAAGCAGGCCGTTTTTCAATGTTATATTACGGTTGGAGCTGATATCAAAGGCCAGGCAGAATATTTTGCCAGCCATTTTCCCGAAATCCCCTCATACCCGGTGCCCTCGCTTTCTTCTAAAAACCTTTCCCAACACGAGCGGGAAAAACAACTGCGTCAGGCCAAACATTTCCTTTCGGTCAATGGCAGAGAGGGCCGGAAAGTGGGCATTATTGGCACCAATACAGATGAAACCATCCGGCAGAATATTACGGAGTTTGTACGTCTGCTGGGAGGCCAGATCAATTACCTGTTTTTTGACCAGCCGCTCGACAAACTTCTGCTAACAGCGACTGATCCCGGGGAAGAAGCGCTGATACAGGAAAACTACAACCGGCTGCGTTATCCCCATCCGTGGGAGGCGCATACGCTTACGGTTGTTTAGGGTCATTGCGTATAGGTGTTGCTGTGCAAAACGCTCACAGAAGCACGACATCCGCCATTGAGGTGGACTGCTGTTGGGGGCAGGTTTTATTTTGTCGAGTTATGTCTTTTATTGAGCGTAAAACTAAAATTGTCATTTCCTGTAAACAGGTTTCCGTCCTTATGTAAAAAAAACAAAACATTTTCATCGCCTACAAATAGTGAAATAGATTTACTTGGCTGGTCAGGGTCAAGTTGTAGAATAATAGCCTCTGGATTTGTTGCTGTCCCTTCTGAAATTGTCCAATTGCCAGTAATATCAGTTTCTCGGCTGTTTGTTCTTTTCAAGGTGTACGTTGTGGGTTGTAATGTTTTTGGATCTCTATTTAATATAAGCTTCCATTTTAGTTTGAAACAAGATGAGTTTACCGTCAAATTATTTTCGGCAGCAAAGTCCTCGCACGGTGTCCGTCCGTCATAAATAATTTGTAATGATGTATCTTTTAAAATATTTGAGGAATTTGCCAGTTTTGCCAACGGGTAAATATTTTTGTTAGGGGTTTTGTTGTTGAGTGTGTAACTCCAACCACCATTTCCAATCATCAGTTTCTTTTGCGGCGTTAATAAGTGAAAAATATTCGCATTAAGTTTGATCATTAATATTTCAGTTTGAAAATCACTATTCTCTAATTTGAAAATTTCTGTGTCATTTTCTTTCAAAATATGATATTTACCCCGATACGATTTCTTTTGTCCACCCTCCTTAAAACCAAGCGTATTTGGCTGAGATTCTCCATAGACTATATTTAACATAAAAGTATTATGGTTCAAATTGTCAAACGTTAAATCCCATTTGATGAAATCTATTATCATCCCATTGGGTATACCCAGTTGAGATTTAATTAAATGATCACCTGGTGTACAACCAACAAACACAGTTTTATCTGATGCACAAGAAAAAGAACTATTTAATCCCAAAAACAAAATAGTTGCAAAATGAAATAATAATTTACTTAATTTCTTCATAATTGAAATATTAAATATTGATAACTATTTTTTTCCCGGATACCATTTTCTACACTTGCAGCCGACGTTCAGTTTACAAGACTTCAAATGCAGGCTTATTTATAGAATAAAATAGATATTTCAAAGTTTGCAGTGTTGAAACAAAGCATGATGTGGTGAGAATTATCATAGGAAGTTTTTAGAAAAATCAGTCGTAAGAAGTATTATGTCCAATTCTGATAATATGTCCGTCCGGACACTCCACTAACATTTCTCTCATGTTCCATTCTTTACTGTCAGGTTTAGAAAGAATTTTTGCACCGCTTCCTTTTATTAGCTCGTAATATTCGTCAACATTATCAACGACCAGGCTAAGCCAGGTGGACGGATTTCCCTGGTCCTGTTTGCAAAAAAATATTTCAACGTTGTCTCTGGAAACGCCACCAAATGACGGTGGGCTGTCCCATTCCCATTTGTTGTCAAACTTCAATTGATCTGTGAAGTAGGCAATACTTTTTGAAACATCTGTTGAGTATAAAATCGGAATTGCTTTATCAAATTTCATAGTCTTTATTTTTATTTCAATAATGAGTATTCAGGAAACACTAAATTCTCTTTAGTAAATATTGCTTCATCCTGGGAGCCCTGATACTCATTTGCTTTACATAACTTAATGTAAAGTATCTTTTATTTTGTGATCGCCTCTTACGAATATCCTCCCTTTTCCTCAGACTTACAATTATCTGGCAGGGATATGTACAGGCTGCCGGGTGGCGGGAAGGGTTTGTTTTGTGGGGCGCTGTGTGACGCGCGGAGGTTTGATGGTTTGCGGCTGTTTTTTTGTAGTTGTCATGTTAATCGTCTGCATTACAACTTTTTCAAAAAAACTATTTTGTCCTCTCCGTCTTTCCAAAAGTCTTTGATTACTGCGGCCTGTGTGTAACCAATTTTTTTATAAAAATTTCTTGCTCCAATTTGAGCATCGTCACTTGAAGTTTCTACAATTAGTAATCTTCCGTCTTTTTGTTTGAGTTGTTGTTCAATATAATTCATCATTTGACTTGCTATTCCTTTTCTTTGTGTGTCTTGGGAAACGCCAATTGCTAATAAATTACGGAATTATAAAGTAATTGGGTGAAAGTAATCTTTCCGAAGCGAGGCAGAAACCATCTGCATAGGCAGACTCACAAAGGCCTCTCAAAGGGCACAAGGAAACTGTGCTTTGTGTCCCTCGTGGCTTCATTGTGTCCGTTGTGGTTTATCCCAATAAGTTGATAATTCCGATTTTTTATATACAATGTTGTGCTTTCGTATTTATCTAATCAAGATGGTTGATTTTAAACTCGGTAATTTCGACTATTTTATCGTTTTCATCTTTGGTTGTGACTTTCTTTAACAAGCCATTTTCAAAATATTCGTAAAAATATTTTCTAAATAGACTGGGAGAAGTCGGCTCACCTGCACTTGAAGAAGATCTGCCAACTTCGCTGTAAATTAAATTCAGATCTAAATCATAATAATTTAATCCTTCATTTCTAATAAACAATGGTGCCGTACTTTGGTGAATTACATTGCTGGTAAAAATATTTTCATAAAGCAGTATCCGACCCTCAACAGATATAGTGTCAACTCGGTTTAGAATATTTAACTTTTCAGCGCTCAAGCACTCTATCTCTTTTGAGGTAATTTTTTCTAGCCATTCAATTTTTCCAGGTTTCTCTGCATTGTTAGGATTGCTACACTTGTCATAAAAAACGCTTTGAATCATTTTTGACTCTTTGTATAAAACCTTAGCATATAAGCTGTTATCAGGATGGAATTTTAATTTAGCAAGAATAACTGACTTAAAATTTGGAGGGTAAAGATAAATTCCTCCTAACGTATAGAAAACATCTTTACAATTTTCAACATTATTTTTATAGATGATTACAGCAGTATCTTTGTGGTTATAACTTATGCTATCATTAGAGAACAGCATATATTTTTCCTTAAAACCAGATGCCCCATGTTCAGTGGGTATAGAATTGATTATCAGGTACCTTCTTTGTCTAGTTAAAAAAACAAGATTATCATAACTCCATTCGTAGGTCTCAATGTTTTTATACTGTAGTTCTGGAGAGATTCCAAATACCTTTTTGCTAATTAGATTACCCAAAGAATCATAAATAAAATAGATTTCCTTTTTTTCAGATCCAATTTCTTTCTTGTAAACATACGTTGGGTATCCTGCGGAATCAAACTCATATTTTTCTACCATAACCTCTTTAAATGTCGAGTCAGAAAGATAATAAGTGTTGATTTTTGTCATTAACTGTATTCCATCATTAGAAATTACTTCATTGTTAAATGGGTAATGCTCTGTTGTATAGTGCTTAATTGTAGCCAACCTCAAATCTTGGGCAAAGACTTGAATACACAGTCCCACAACACAAATAATTAATGATATTTTCTTTTTTAAGTTCATTTTATATGATGCACAACACCCGCATATACCCTACGCGTAGCGTTTATTTCCTTATCGCCTCTTACGAATATCCTCCCTTTTCCTCAGACTTACAATTATCTGGCAGGGATATGTACAGGCTGCCGGGTGGCGGGAATGGTTTGTTTTGTGGGGCTATGCTTGTGCTGAGCGAAGCCGCAACCTGGTTTTTATGTTGGGCGCTGGGCGGAGGCTTAGTTGTTGTGGTGGCTGTAATTTTATTTTAAGAATTCATTGAATTTAGCATCTCTCCAATTTTCTATTTTTATTCCTTTTACTCTCTCCAGATGCTTTACATTATTTGTTACCATTGTCATATTGTTAGCAACTGCGGAACATCCGATAATTAAATCAAAGTCAGGAATAAGGTTTCCTTCTTTTCTCAGTCTTACTTTCTCTCGTGCGAAAATATCGATCTTAGCATGTCAGTATCTAGCAAATATCTCATTTCAATCCAGGCTAATTTCTTTATCTGATATTGTTCTGCTGTGGTAAATATCCGCTTCCAGATCATCGCTTACATCACTCCAAGATCCTTTTAAGTCATTAAAAAGTCGTCTTTTATCCACTCTTGATTTTTTCAAGCTATTTTTAATATTTTCGGATAGAGCTGCCAATAGCTCAAGCTTTAGCTCAGTGCTTAGCGGTTCAAACAATCTTAAATACCTGGAGATCAATAAATTTTCCATTAGACCTTAATTTATAGATGAATCCAATTTATAGACTTCGTAGCTCCAAAACAAGCTTTTCGCTTAGACGTTCTACATATACTGGTATTTTTATTTGGTAGCCGTCAATCTCTCTATATCGGCCCCCATTGTGTTTATTTTCGGGCGCAAATCAAACTGTCGGTGATATCTGCCAGTTGCTTCTCCGAAGGGTTTACTCCTCATGAGGGAAACCAATGTTTCTCCGTTGGAGAAAGCTGGCAGCGCGTTACTGCGCAAAACCTTGAACAAGCCAGAGGGGGTAGCCGTCGAGGCTACAAACATTGGACCTCTCCGAGCCCTTAGGCCACCTACGTGGGTCTTGCCTGTCGGCAAAACCCTGCATAGATTGCGTTCGAGGCACTTTTCCGGCCAGGCCGGGACTTCCCGGAGTGGACCTATCGGCCGGAGGAGTCGAATGTACCTGAGGCATCTTCGATTTGTAGCCATGAGACCCGCCCCCCCTTTTTTGTAGGAGTTGCGCCGCAGCGCGCGTGAGCACAAAAAGCGCCAACAGCCAACAGCTAACAGCCAACAGCTAACAGCCAACAGCTAACAGCCAATAGCCAGACTCGTGCGACCCCAAATGCGACATTTTGGTTTGCGCCCTTTATTTCCTTATCGCCTCTTACGAATATCCGCCCTTTTCCTCAGACTTACAATTATCTGGCAGGGATATGTACAGGCTGCCGGGTGGCGGGAAGGGTTTGTTTTGCCGGGCGCTGTGTGACGCGCGGAGGCTTAGGTTACGCGATGTTTTTACGTCTGGCCATACCTGCGCGGTTGGCGACCAGAGAGAGTATAAAATAAAGAAATATGGCAACAGGAACGCCCTGAAACTGAAATACGCTCACCAGCAGAATCGACGACCCCATCAGAATGTACCGGTAGAGATTATCTTTCAGGGAGAAGTTTTTAAATTTCAGTGCCAGAAGCCTGACTTTCGCGATGAGGAGATAACTGCTGAGCAGGCTCAGCGCAACCCATACCCAAAGATGATTGAGCGTAAGGGCCAGGAAAGAGTCTGGATTAAATGATAGCACCAACCAGTAAGACATGATGAGAATCGTGTTGGCAGGAGTCGGAAGGCCTACAAATGAGTCCGACTGCGTTTCATCGAGGTTAAACTTTGCCAGCCTTACAGCAGAAAAAACAGAAACCAGAAACCCCGCCAAAAACCAGGGGAAAGTTCCGCCCAATGACTCAGGCGGAAATACATTCCCCGAAGATTCACTAATCAGCTTCGCCATTACCATTCCAGGTACAGCGCCAAATGTGACCATATCAGCCAGAGAGTCCAGTTCTTTTCCAACCGGACTATTGACTTTCAGCAGACGGGCAACAAACCCGTCGAAAAAATCGAAAATCAGCGCCAGCACAACAGCCAGGGCTGCACCGGAGACATTATCAGTAAGTACAAATACGAGGGCAACCATTCCCGAAAAGAGATTGGCTCCTGTAAGGAAATTGGGAATGTGCTGTCTCACGGTATTGTACTATTTGCTCAAAAATGTATGGAAAGTATCACCTCGCAAGCCCAGTCGAAGGGTTTCCAGTGGAATTGCCTCATTGGGAGCGATGTTGCCGAGGTTGACATTGGTACCGAGAAGTTTGATAAACCATACCTGCTGACTTTTCAGCGGAGCTTCCCAAATGATTTTTTCGGAAGGAATATCCACCAGAATTTCTTCAATCAGGTCGCTACGCACTTCACCATCGGCGCGGAACATACCTACCGTACCGCTCTCGCGGGCTTCGGCAATGACCTTCCAGGCTCCGGCGTCCAGTTCGCGTTGCATCATAGCTACCCATTGATAGGGAGCGATAATCTTATTGGTGCTTTTGCTGCCCACTTCGGAAAGTACTGTATAGTCTTTGGCAAAAGAAGTGATCAGATCGCATTTATCTTTTTCGTCAATATCAATGGAACCGTCAGAGACTTCTACATGCGTGATTTCGTATTTCTCCAGAATACGACGGTAGTCATCAATCTGACCACGGATATAAAAAGCTTCGAGGAGTGTACCCCCGAGGTAAATGGGAACCCCGTATTTTTTATATACAGCGATTTTTTTGTCCAGATTGTGTGTAACAGCAGAGGTTGCCCAGCCGAGTTTTACCACATCGATATATTCGATGGCGGTTTCGAGCATATCTTCGGCTTCACGCACGCTCATGCCTTTATCCATGATCATGGTATAGCCAGCCTCGCGGGGCTTCTGAGCGCGTTCAGGGAGTTGGGAAATCGGGTAATTCAACATATAGAGATATTATCTGTCGAGGGAAAAAAAAATCTGCGTGCAAGCTAAATAAATTTGTCCGGTAGAAAAAACAAAGCATCCCGGTAAGGGGATGCTTTGTGTGGCGGAACAAATCCGCCGATATCATATTTACCGCATGGAAGCGATTAAACCAGTTTCATAATCAGGTCAGCAACACGGCAGGAGTAACCCCATTCGTTGTCATACCAACCGATCACTTTGGCAATATTACCCATGGTGGAGGTCAGTTTGCTGTCGAAGATACATGAATGTGAGTTTCCGAGGATATCAGTGGAAACCAGTTCGTCTTCAGAATATTCAAGAATCCCTTTAAGCGGTCCGGCAGCAGCAGCTTTCATTGCAGCGTTGATCTCTTCAGCAGTAACATTACGGCTAAGGACAACTGTAAGATCGGTCATAGAGCCATCGGCAACCGGCACACGGGTAGCGATACCGTCGAGTTTACCTTTCAGAGCTGGAAGTACGAGACCTACAGCGGTAGCAGCACCGGTAGTAGTAGGTACGATATTAACCGCAGCTGCACGGGCACGGCGAAGGTCGCGGTGAGGGGCATCCTGAAGGTTTTGGTCTGCGGTATAAGCGTGGATGGTAGTCATGAAGCCAGACTCAATACCGAAGTTGTCCTGCAATACTTTTGCCATCGGAGCGAGGCAGTTGGTCGTACATGAAGCATTGGAGAGCACCTGCATGTCGGAAGTGATGACATCGTCATTGACACCGATTACAACGGTAGCGTCCACAGCACCTTTTGCAGGAGCAGAGATCACAACTTTTTTAGCACCAGCCTTCAGGTGAAGACCAGCTTTGTCGCGGGAGGTAAATACACCGGTAGATTCTACTACGATGTCAACGCCCAGATCACCCCAGCCTAGCGCTTCAGGGTTGCGTTCTGCACTGGCGATGATTTTTTTGCCATTTACCGTGATGGATTCATCATCGTAACCATCGACTGTACCGTTGAATTTACCGTGAACGGAGTCATACTTCAGCAGCGCCGCAAGCGTTGCATTGTCGGTAAGGTCATTGATTTTAACGATTTCAACATTAGGATTGCTCGCGAGTACGCGGAAAACAAGGCGGCCAATCCGCCCGAAACCATTGATACCTACTTTAATAGCCATGTGATTATGTTTTATTAAATAATGATGGTCTTTCTATAATGCGATGCAAAATTACACAGGTCATTTTTGAAAAACAACTAATCCGGCGGATTGCCTGGTGATACCCTAAAAATTTTTTTTACTGAATCCTTGACTCGTTAGCTATCGTATAGTACCTTTGCACTCGCTGTTGAAAAAAGCAGCCGAAGTTTGTCCCGTTCGTCTAGTGGTTAGGACTTCAGATTTTCATTCTGGCAACAGGGGTTCGACTCCCCTACGGGATACATACTTTAAACACAAAGCCCTAAGAATCAAATTCTTGGGGCTTTTATTTTAATACTACCACACATTTGCTCACAACCTGCTAATCAAAAACAGCCTTAAAAGTCTGACCTTCGCTAGCTTTAATGTGAAAAAGTGGGCATGATTGACGGGTGTATCTTCTCTTATTCGTTTCCTGCCAGTAGCAAACAGGTCAAGTGATGGTGGCAGGTTTATCGGGTTGGAAACACCTGAATATTTTCTCTCCCGAAAGCTGACAAACCGTCAATAAATAAAAAAAGGCGAACCCGAAGGTCCGCCTTTTTTATTGTATCCCGAAGGGATTATTCGATCATAATACGCTTGTGAACGATGGCATCGCTGCTTCTGATTTCGAGCAGATAAACGCCTTTTGCGATATTATTGGTCAGGCTCACTTCCTGCACAAATACTCCGCTGATCTGATCAATCGTACGGCTGTAGATCTGTTTGCCGTCCATTCCAAAGATGCTCAGGCTGACATCACTCAGGCTGACTTCTTCAAAACGAACATCAAATGATCCGCTGTTGGGGTTTGGATATACCTGGATGCGCTGGCCGAGCAGATCATCCTTAATCCCGACAGTAGTAACCATGACTGAATCAGAATAAACAGTATTTCCGCAACCATTATATGCAGTCAGGGTAACGGTATATATTCCATTGACACTGTAGGTATGTACAGGATTTAAATCGGTACTGGTATTCGTATCTCCAAAGTCCCATGACACACTGTCTGCACCCACAGAGCTATTTACAAAGGTTACGTTTGCACCGCTGACAGAAGCTACACTAAATTCTGCAATTGGCAATGTATCCAATGCGATCACAGTAAGTGTAGGGGAAGTCAGTTGACAACCATTGGCGTCGGTAATGATACCTGTGTAGTCGCCAGTCATCAGACCAGTAACATCTTCTGTCGTATCTCCATTGCTCCATGAGAAGAAGTAAGGAGCCGTACCACCTGCCACAGTAATCTGGATTTCTCCACTTGCGTCAGAAGGACAATCAACATTGACAAGATTGTCGAGCGAAACACTGAGCGAATCAGGCTGGCCAATCTCCAGAGAATCAGAAAGCAGACATCCAAAGACATCTGAAACCTGTACGGAATACATTCCCGCAGCCAGTCCCATAATACTATCTGTAGTAGCGCCATTGCTCCAGCTGTATGCATAAGGTGCAGTACCACCACTGATGCTCACCGAAGCCATACCACTGGCATCACCTGCGCAAAGTGCGTCAGAGTCGGAGAAAGCTGCGTTCATTCCTGCAATTTCGCTGACAGGTACGCTATCGGATACGGTACAACCCAGTGCATCCGTAACAGTCAGCCCATACATACCGGCAGGAACGTTAAAGATCGTATCAGCAACTACGCCATTGCTCCAGGAGTAAGTATAAGGCGCCAATCCACCTGCAACGGATGCCGTGGCATAACCCGTAGAATCACCTTCACACACTACTACTTGTGCAGTAAGGGTAGGAAGACTCAGTGCTACAGCAGGGATGGTAACTACTACGGTATCCACACCTTCCAGGCCGTAGATATCGACTACATTTACAAAAATAACACTGTCGATGATATCGACACCGGTGGTATTTGTAAGGGAAATGGTCTGGGTAGTATCGCCCGTGGACCAGGTGTAGGTAGAGCCAGGGTTTCCGGCATCCAGCGTTCCGCCATTACACAATACGACAGTATCACCCAGGGTCACTACCGGAGGCTCAGATATGGTAAAATCATCAAACGCAAATCCATCATCTTGTACAGAAGGATCAGATCCAAAAGCGATCCGAAAACGCACATTAGGCTGGCCGATTAACGAAGAATTCAGGACATGAGCTGCCAGAACCCAGCCATTGGTACCACTTCCATCACGGCCGGTCCATCCTATCTGAGATCCACCCGGAGCACCATTAATGGTATTATCGTTGTACCAGTTATTGGGATCGCCCAATCCTCCAACATTTACCCATGAAGTTCCGCCATCGGTTGAACTCTGGAGTACCGCACCATCCCATGAAAATTCTGATTCAACCCAGATTTTCAGAGAAACCCAGCTGTTGGCAGGAGCATTGGTCATATCAATACATGGACTGGCCACCCAGGAGTTTTCACTGGCATTATACAATCCGGTAGCATTGGTAACCCATGAGTTTGGACCAGAAGCAGCACTGTTGATCACAATTTTTGCCGGAGTGGTCAGTACCCAGCTGGAGTTTGTCCCTCCTGAAGTCCAGTCAGCGGGGCCATTGTCAAAGTTTTCCTGATAGGGGAAAGCCGGTGCAATGGCAGGAATATTGTCTATTGTTGCAGATGCAGAGTCATTGGCTGTATTCAGGTCAGCAGGCGTAGCTGCAGTCGCTACCGCGGCAATGCTGTGAAGGCCGGCGACAGAGAGGTCGGCTGTAGCAGCAAATGTGAAGCTGATGGTATCACCCGGTAAAAGCATACCAATGGCCTCTGGAGCAGAATATACGCCGCCATCTACAGCAAACTGTGCAGATCCACTCATCACGGTGTCAGTTCCTACGTTGGCAACGGTAATAGAAATCACCTCAAATGAATCCAGACCACAACCGCTACCGGCCTGCTCGATCGCAAGCAGTTGCAGGTCATAAGCTACCGGTTCGAATACTTCAATATCATCCAGTGAAAGGTCTCCTTCGAAGCTGGCTCCCTTTACGCCTACAAAAACAACCTGTACAATCTGCCCGGCAAAGGAACTCAGATCAGCAATTTCCATCAACCAGGGCTCATTTTCACCGGTTTGTTGCTGACCAATGATAGAGTCAATGGTAACGCGTGTGCCGTTAGTGATAACGTCCACGTACAGCTTACTCATATTGACCCCATACATATGGTACCAGAATTTCAGTTTAGGCGCAGAAAGTGTCCCCAGATCAATACAAGGGGTAAGGAGTTCTGCAATATTACCGGTAGAACCATTTGACGCCTCGGTATACACGTATGTTTGTCCGCCGGGGGTGTGGTCATCCAGTGGCCCGGTAGAGGATGAGTTTGCCACACCATCTGTTTCCACATACCACTGATAGGTGGTCTGATTGGTGAAAGTCCAGCCGGTGGGGAATGTTCCGGGAGATCCCGCTACAGCCGTTTCAAAATCTTCCAAAAATGGTGCGGCTAAATAAACCAGATTATTATTGATGTTTACAGAAAAGGTATTGTCCGTCAAATCATTTTCACCCAGTACTGCAGCGGCAACTTCTACGGTATGAGGCCCTGAGGCAGAGACATCCGCTGTTGCTGTAAAGGTATAAGTAGTGGCAGCTCCTGGCGCCAGTGTGCCAGGCACGACCTCAGGGGTAGTGGGTGATCCACCATCTACAATAAATGATGCAGTGATACCGGTCAAAGGAAGCGTTCCCTGATTGACCAGATTAATCGTAACGGTTGCTGTCGCTGAATTTCCACAATCAAAGTCCACACTACCTCCGGTTGCAGTCACATCAAGTGGCACCTGAATGATCGGCTCAAATTCCCAGTAGTCGTTGTCAGCAACGGATGTTCCATTTCCGGCCAGTACGAGGTTGCTGCCAGCTTCCACGGCTGTTGTGCTATTCATCTGAACACCAACTGTGTTGGTGGAAGTGATTCCGGTGGTGGAGTAAAGATCCACCATATAGATTTTGTTGGTGGTTTCTTCCAGTACCATCGCAAAATAGGCAAAGGAAATGGAGGGGTTACCAATTTCAAAAGAGAACCATCTGATCCACAACTGACGGTTAGGCGCCGTACCGAAGGTCTGACTCTGGATATTATCGCCGGAACCAGTAGGCGGAAGAGAGGTAAAATCATCCCAGTATACCGCTACCGACATATCGGGCAGGTTGGCACTGGGCAGAGGACCGTTTCCACCGGGAATTACAGCCGCAGGGTCAAAGGAGACCACACCGTTCTGGCTGGCAATCAGTTGCGTAACCGGTGTCCCGTAAAAATCAAAAGCAAAGGGAATCGTAATTGGCGCACTCCAGACGTTTGCGGACTGGGGGCCAATAATTTCGTTGACCCATCCCGTGGTCGTCGCATCCGTTTGGGTGTTCAACCCACCCGGGTTTCCGGCATTCGGATGGAAAGAATAAAAGTAGGTTGTCTGTGCAAACAGTCCCACTGTTCCTACCAGACAAATCAGTAGAAGGGTAAAAATTTTCCTCATAGAGTTAGGGTAAGTTGTAATAAGCGTTTAGGTTAGACTTACAAAATCATCTTCTATGTATGAAATAGAAGTGATCCGCAAGATAGTGACTCTCAAGTCATTTTGCAATTCCGGCCCTTTCCGGTTGGTACTTTAGCTTTATCAGAATCGGGGAAATCACCGGTTGTTTTGCAGGTTCCTCATATCTCGATCTCCACTGACAACCTGATCTCTCTGGAAGAAGCGCCTGATTGGATCCGATAGATGCCTTTTTCCAATACCCATCCGGCCTTTTCCTCATCCCAGTATCGCAATTCGGAAACTGGCAGGCTAATGGCAATTTCCTCCGTTTCTCCGGCTTCAAGATTACGGGTTTTGGCAAATGCTTTCAGCTCGCAGACAGGGCGATCAATAGCTGAGCCGGATTTCGAAACATATATCTGCACTACTTCTTTCCCGGCCCTGTCGCCTTTGTTCTGTACTGACAGGGAAATACGTATGGTATCATTTTCCATACTGACTGCCATATTTTTGAATTCAAAACTGGTATAAGAGAGTCCATAGCCGAAAGGATAGGACACCTCCAGGTTCGCTTTATCAAAATGCCGGTAGCCTACATAAATTCCTTCCTCGTAATTTGTATAATCTTTGTTCCTGATCTTTTTCTCATCTGCTTTTTCTTTACCGGAAAATAGCATTGCAGACAAACTTATTGGTTCACCGTCCTGCGGGAAGTTGCTATTGGAGGCGTGATCGCCCAGGTGAACGGGAAAGGTCATGGGGAGTCTTCCTCCCGGACTCACTTTACCGCTGATAATGTCGGCCACCGAGTTGCCGCCTTCCTGTCCGCCCTGCCACGCAAGCAGAATCGCATCAGGCTGGTCTTTCCATGAAGCAGTTTCGATGACACCGCCAATATTCAGGACGACAATTACTTTTTTCCCTGCCTGATGAAATGCCTTGCAGGCGGCAGAGATCATTTCCTGCTCGTCTTTTGACAACAAAAAGTCATCCTTTTCGATCCTGTCGCCTCCTTCACCGCTATTCCTTCCAATGGTAATGATTCCTGCATCTGCGGCGGAAGCGATTTGTTCCAGTTGTCCGGCAGCATAAACTATTTCAGGCGGATCATACGGATTGAACATGGCACTCATTCCCTCAGGCTTAACAAACAAGTCCTTGTTTGCCGCCTTATGTGATTCATAAATTTCTTTGGCTAAGGCGTTGATTTCAAATCCCGCACCGGTCAATCCTTCTTCGAGGGAAACCGTGTAGGCTTCATTTACATCTCCCGAGCCGGTTCCTCCTGCAATAAAATCATAAGAAGTAACCCCCAGCAGCGCCACTTTTTTTGCCTGCTGAATGGGCAGTGTGTGTTCATTTTTGAGCAAAACCATGCCTTCTGATGCCGCCTTTCTGGCAAGTGCAGCGTGAGATTCCAGATCCGGGTTGTTGCCAGGCTTATCGTTCTGCATTTTTCTGGATTGCAGCACTAATGAGAGAATTCTTCTGGCAGAGTTATCAATGTCTTCCATTGACAATTCTCCTTTTTCATAGGCTTTCGTTAAAGCATCCCACTGCATTTTTGTGCCCGGCTCCAGCAGGTCATTTCCTGCGCGGATCATCGCTGGCGCGTCATTCCCGCCAAACCAATCTGACATGACCACACCCTCAAACCCCCATTCGCCTCTCAGCACGTCCGTGAGCAGGGATCTGCTTTCCGAAGTGTAAGTACCATTCAGCTTGTTGTAAGAAGACATGACCGTCCAGGGCCGGGATTTTTTTACGATGATTTCAAACCCTTTGAGGTAGATCTCCCTTAGGGCTCTTTCCGATACGATCACATCGTTAGCGTTTCGGTTTGTTTCCTGGTTATTGGCCACAAAATGTTTGACCGAGGTCCCAACCCCGTTGGACTCTATGCCATTCACCATCGCCGCACCGGTTAGTCCGGTCAGTACAGGATCTTCGGAATAATATTCAAAATTACGGCCACAGAGCGGATGCCGGTGAATATTGGCGCCGGGGCCCAGGATCACATCCAGCCCATATTCGCGCGCTTCATTTCCCATAGCATTTCCTACTTCTTCGACCATAGCTGAATTCCATGTGGACGCCAGCAAAGTGCCTATCGGAAATGCCGTACAGTAGTAGGTTCTGTCTTCGCCTTTGCGCCTGGGCTCGATTCTCAGTCCTGCCGGGCCATCTGAAAGATATACTACCGGTAATCCCAGACGGGGTGTGGGAACAATCGTACCTGCAGCCCCCGGAATGCCCCCGGTTTCAGCACGGCCGATCGCAGATGCCAGTCCGGAGCCTTTGAGAATGTGAATTTTCTCTTCAATGGTCATTTGAGAGAGCAGGTCTTCCACCCGTTCTTCTGTTGATTTTCTGTCGTCCTCATATACATCCAGCTCACCATTTGCGTTGCGATCCATGAAGGTGTAACCATCGACGGTAATTTCTTTGATGGCGACATTCTCAGCATAATCCTTTTCAAAATTGAGAAAAGTGGATTTGAGATACATCCATCCTCCCAGTCCGGCCAGTACCAGCAGCAGCAGTAATGCGCCCACAGCGATCAAAGTTATTTTTAGTCCCTTTTTCATATTTGTGTAATGTTGATCTGCGCGATTTATCCATTCTTCTTTCCAGCACATCTGCGGGCCTTTCAGCTTAATGCGGGGTTTTGCTACCGGTTCTGCATCGCTTTTGCTGGCCGTTTGGAGGGGAAAGCTTTCCTCGCAGCAAAATCAGTGTTGGAAGAAAAACAACTTACAGACAATTATAAGCATTCTTTTGAATTAAGAACACCCAAACCGTGTTTGAGAAAAAAGCCTGCCCGGGATTTTCAAAATGATGTTTATGAAAGTCCACAATCTTTCTATTTTTTCCTGCCCGCGTTAGCGATAAAACCCAAAAAGCCCGAACTTCGCAGCTTTAAAAAGCTCAAACATTGTCGCAATGATCCTTTTTTTTGGTTCTCCTTCCGATCTCATTTTCGCAGTAGAAGTTGCTCACCCACTGAGCACATCTGAACGGGACAAACTCGTCTGGCTCTTTGGCAACCAACCCCTGCTTGACCAACAGACGGTCTCCAGCACCTTCATCGGCCCCAGGGCTGCGATGATCACTCCATGGAGTACCAATGCTGTAGAAATTACTCAAAACATGACGATCGTCGGAATCAGCCGGATCGAGCGATTTGTGCCCGCACAAAAGCATGAAGCTTTTGACCCTATGTTGTTCCAGCGCTACGCGCAACTCGATCAACAGATTTTCACCATTAATATTACGCCTGCATCCATACAGCCAGTTAAAGATATTGCCGCTTACAATCAGGCAGAAGGGCTTGCGCTAAACCCGGAGGAAATTGTCTATCTCGAAGCTTTGGCCCAACGCCTGGGACGCCCACTGACTGACTCCGAAGTGTTTGGATTCTCTCAAGTCAACAGCGAACATTGCCGCCACAAGATTTTTAACGGCACCTTTGTGATTGATGGCCAGGAAAAACCACAATCACTTTTCAAACTTATCAAAGCGACTTCGCAGGCCCATCCAAACAGCATTGTTTCGGCTTACCGCGACAACGTAGCCTTTGTCAAAGGCCCGCAAATTATCCAGTTTGCCCCGGCAAAAGCCGATCTGCCTGACTGGTATCAGCGCACCCCCATCCACACCGTGCTCTCTCTCAAAGCCGAAACCCACAACTTCCCCACTACCGTAGAACCTTTCAACGGAGCGGCAACCGGCTCGGGTGGCGAAATCCGCGACCGCCTGGCAGGCGGGCAGGGTTCTCTCCCTCTCGCAGGCACAGCAGTATATATGACTGCATACTCCCGTCTGCAGGACGACCGCCCCTGGGAACAGGCTTTTCCTGAGAGGAAATGGCTGTATCAGACTCCGGTTGACATCCTCATCAAAGCTTCCAACGGAGCCTCTGACTTCGGCAACAAATTTGGCCAACCCCTCATCAATGGCTCAGTCCTTACCTTCGAACAGGATATGGGCGATCGCAAAATGGGCTATGACAAGGTCATCATGATGGCTGGTGGCATCGGATATGGAAGGGAAGAACAAGCACAAAAACATACCCCAAAACCCGGTGACAAGATTGTGGTCATGGGGGGAGACAACTACCGCATCGGCATGGGTGGGGCGTCGGTTTCCTCTTCCGATACGGGGGAATTTGGTACCGGGCTTGAACTCAACGCCGTACAACGATCCAACCCCGAAATGCAAAAACGGGTGGCTAATGCCATCCGGGGTATGGTAGAATCCTCCACCAACTCCATCATTTCCATTCACGACCACGGAGCAGGCGGACACCTCAACAGCCTGTCAGAACTCGTCGAAGAAACCGGCGGAGTCATTTACCTCAATCGCCTTCCTGTCGGTGATCCCACCCTTTCAGCCAAAGAAATCATTGGCAATGAATCGCAGGAGCGGATGGGGCTGATCATTTCCCCCGAAGATCTGCCAACCTTAACAGCCATTGCTGCACGGGAGCGCGCACCACTCTACGTCGTCGGAGAAGTGACCGGCGACATGCGTTTTGCTTTTGTTTCAGAGGAAACAGGAGAAAAGCCGATGGATCTCGCACTGTCAGATATGTTTGGCAGTTCGCCCAAAACGATCATGGAAGACCGCCATGTGACACGGCACTATGAGCCAGTGCAATACAACACCCATGAGTTGCCCACTTATCTCTCGCAGGTTCTCAAACTGGAAGCCGTCGCATGCAAAGACTGGCTTACCAATAAAGTAGATCGCTGTGTGGGCGGACTGGTAGCCAAGCAGCAATGTGCCGGGCCACTCCAACTTCCGCTCAATAACTGTGGGGTCATGGCCCTCGATTACGAAAGCGGACAGGGAATCGCTACCGCTATCGGCCATGCGCCTGTCAGCGGCCTGATTGACCCCATAGCAGGTTCACGCAACTCTGTAGCGGAGGCACTTACCAACCTCATCTGGGCGCCCTTAAAAGAAGGGCTTCGCTCCGTGTCTCTTTCTGCCAACTGGATGTGGCCCTGCCGCAATGCAGGCGAAGATGCCCGCCTGTATGAGGCCGTACAGAGTCTTTCAGAATTTGTGATTGCATTGGGTATCAATGTGCCGACGGGCAAAGACTCCCTGTCGATGAAACAAAAATACCCCGATGGCGAAGTGCTCGCTCCGGGTACAGTGATAGTTTCTGCTTCCGGACATTGTGATGATATCTCCCGTGTTGTAGAACCCGTGTTACAAGCAGATGGCGGGGCGCTGTATTACCTGCCGCTGAGCGGAGATGCGTTCAAGCTGGGTGGCAGTTCCTTTGCGCAGGTGCGCAATACCATCGGAGACCAAACCCCCACCATAAAAGACACAACTTACTTCGCCCGGGCTTTTGACGCTGTACAGGCTCTTATTCGCGAAGATCTGGTACTGGCCGGACACGACATATCAGCCGGTGGGTTGATCACTGCCCTGCTGGAGATGTGTTTTGCAGATCCGGCAGCAGGTCTGGATCTCGACCTGAATACCCTCGCAAGCGACGATCTTGTGACCTTGCTCTTTGCAGAAAATGCAGGCTTGTTGATTCAGGTAAGAGATGGGCAGGCCGAAGGGCGAATGAAAGATCTGGGGCTGGTCGCCCACCGCATCGGACAACCCGCTACGCCCGGACATATATCGCTGACCTATAAAGGCGAAACCCAAAACTTTGATGTCGCCAGATACCGTCAGGATTGGTACGAAACCTCCTGGCTGCTGGATCGGAGGCAGACCACACCTTCTCTGGCAGATGAAAGGTATCAGGAATACATGAATCAGCCGCTTCACTACACTTTCCCCCAATCCTTTTCCGGCAAAAAGCCTGTTCGCCCGGCCAGGCGCCCCAAAGCCGCCGTGCTGCGCGAAAAAGGCAGCAACTCTGAGCGAGAACTGGCCAATGCCCTGTATCTGGCCGGTTTTGATGTAAAGGATGTACACATGACCGATCTGATTTCGGGTCGGGAAACGCTGGAAGACATCCGGTTCCTGGGCGCTGTAGGGGGATTCTCCAACTCCGACGTATTGGGGTCAGCCAAAGGCTGGGCCGGGGCATTTTTGTACAACGAAAAAGCAAAAACTGCACTCGATCGGTTTTTTGCCCGCGAAGATGTGCTCTCTATCGGCATCTGCAACGGTTGTCAGCTTTTCATGGAGCTCAATCTGATCAATCCGGAGCATAGCAGGCAGGGTTTTATGCACTTCAACGACTCTCACAAACACGAGAGCATTTTCACCTCGGTGGAGGTACTGCCCAATCATGCGGTCATGATGAAAGATCTGGCAGGAGCCCGGCTGGGAATCTGGGTTTCCCACGGAGAGGGGAAATTTTACCTGCCGGAGCCGGAGGCGGCGTATCATATCGTAGCCAAATTTGGCTACGAGGCATACCCTGCCAACCCTAATGGCAGTGCTTTCAACACAGCTATGCTCGCCAGTGCCGATGGTCGTCACCTGGCGACGATGCCACACCTGGAGCGCTCTGCTTTCCCGTGGAACTGGGCGCATTACCCCAAAGACCGGAAGGATGAGGTTTCGCCCTGGATAGAAGCTTTTGTGAATGCAAGAGACTGGATGTAGAGATATTCAGGTATTTTTCGTTTCTTAGTCATAAGCCAAATCCTATTTGCCATGCCCGAAAGACGCGATTTTCTCAAACAACTCGCCATGATTACCGGGAGCCTGATGCTTCCTGTGTCTGGTTTTGCCGATTATCACAGGGATAAATGGGGGGATATTCTTCCCCTGCGAACCCTCGGAAAAACAGGAAAAAAAGTAACCATGCTGGGGCTGGGCGGATACCATGTGGGGTGGACAACGGAAAAAGATGCCCGCGAAGTGATTGAAACCGCTCTGGAAGGAGGCATCCGTTTTTTTGACACAGCAGAATCCTATGACGATGGCGGAAGCGAAACCCGTTATGGCAAATACCTTGTGCCCAAATATCGCGATGAGGTATTTATCATGAGTAAAACGACTGCCGCCGATGGAGCCACGGCTATGAAACATCTGGAAGGCACTTTGAGCAGGCTGAAATGTGATTACCTCGATTTATGGCAGGTGCATGCTTTACAAACGCCGGAGGATGTAGATAACCGGATAAAGGACAAGGTATTGGAAGTTTTTGAAAAAGCAAAAGCCGACGGAAAGGTGAAACATATTGGTTTTACGGGGCACCAAAATCCATTTGCCCACAAGCACATGCTGGAAAAAACCGCAGAAAACGATCTTTTTGAAACGGTACAAATGCCTGTCAATGTCATTGATTCGCATTTCCACAGCTTTATCAAAAATGTACTGCCTCTGGCCGTTGAGCGTAATTTTGGTGTACTGGCCATGAAGACCCTTTCTGACGGGCGTTTTTTCAAACAAAAAATGCAGGCTGGAAATATTCAGTGGAAATCCGATGATCCGCTGGTGCCCAACTACCTGTCTGTCAGGGACGCGCTGTATTTTGTCTGGTCTCTACCGGTAAGTGTACTGATCACCGGAGCAGAAAACAAAACGCTGATTCAGGAAAAAATTGATTTAGCCAAAGATTTCTCAAAATCTGACGAAGAAGACAGATTTGCGCTGATCGACAAAGTGTTTGAGAAATCAGGCAATGCCATTGAGTACTATAAAAAGGTTTAATGCCTTATTCCATCACACATTCAGCCAGTACGTCAGCTTAAACACCAGCGCCCGGTTTTTGCTGGCAAATGTCTGCGGCAGATAGTTTTCTGTATAAACGATAAAAAAGTCTGAAGCAGGGCTGTAGCGCCATTGGAAACGAGCATTGAGGTTGATGTTGTTGAGCAGGCTGTTGTACTGAAAAAATGTGGTCAGGAATACCGCACGGCTCAGTGTCAGGTCAATCCGGGGGCCGATGAGGAATAGTTTTTCCTGCCCATAACTTTCCGGCAACCTGAGGTCATTGTAATCAAACCGCAGCGCAATGTTTAGATACGGCTGATAGCGCATATTCATCTGACCGCTCAGATTGAAGTTTTGCCCGTTGTAGAAACCGCCGTAGGTAGAGGAGAGGTTGAAGTTAAACAACCGCCGGGTATTGCTTTGAAATTCTGCCGATACCGAGGACCACTGGTAGCGTTCGCCAACCTTAAAAGTTGTGTATTGCGATTGACCGATCGGGTTAAACTCGAAGGTGAGCTCCTGAAACACGTTGCTGTAGTTTACCTCAAACTGCGAGGTATTGATAAAATCAAATTTATACCCCAGTGAGTACGATCTGTCCGTAAATGTCCCGTCCGGAATATGGGCAACATTGGCTTCGAAAACAGGCCCCATCGAAACGATCGCTTCCTGACGCGGGTACATAGCATAATACACATTGCTGAAATAGCTAAAATACCCCGGATAGATATTCTCGCTGGGCACAAAACCAGCCTCCGCATTAAAGTTTTCCTGCACAAATGTATTGCCGATATGCGCATTCAGGTTGCGGCTGGAATAGCTGAAAAATGTCGCTCCAGACAGCGTGTGATTGTCATATATCGCGTCCAAAGATTTGCCGATAAAGGAACTGTGATACCACTTGTTGTTTTTGCTCAGCATTTCCAGATCTGCACTGACTACGCGGTTGTAGGTGTTTTTGATCCTGCGGATTTGTCCACCGGTCTGAATTTCCTGGAAAATGCTCTGATGGAAAAATCTGGCGGTATCTTCGTCTGCAACGCCCAGGCTTTGTTTATTGACCAGTGAAAGGGTAAAATTGGATTGTGCCCAAAAATTGCGCTGGACGGAGGCAACGGTGTAGTTTTGTCCCGGCAGTCCGATGGACAGGTCTTCTTTTGTCTGCATATTGAGCATGCTTACCCGCCATTTTTCATTGAAGGAGCCGCTCACCCGCGCACCATACAGGATGGGGATTTTTTTAAACAAGCCGGTAGTATCCGGAGCCAGCCCTATACGCCGGGAAAAGAATGGCCTTGCAGAAGGGAATCCCATCTGATCGAGCAGGTCGCTGTTTTCCAGAAAAAACTGCCTCCGCTCGGGAAACTGCACCTCAAACCGGGTCAGGTTGATCACCTGCTGATCTACTTCCACCTGCGAAAAATCGGGGTTCACAGTCAGGTCGAGATTCACGGAAGGGCCAATGCCAATTTTCGCATCAAAACCTGCATTAATATTCGCCTCGGGTTTGGCACCGGGTACTGCGGGAAGGTCAGAAATTCCTCCGGCCACATAGGGAATCAGCGAGATATTGGTATGGGCGGGCGGAATCGGATCGTCCCAGACCAACTGGCCGGAAAAAGCCAGGGCACCCGGAGTAAACTGAATAGGCGTATGAATCCAGCCGGATTTCTGATTGTGTTTTCTATCCTGGCGGGTGAGGGCGATATTCCACTCTGATATATCGCTTTTGTAACGGAAACTCTTAAATGGAATTGCCATTTCAACTACCCATTTGTCGGGATACCGAACCACTTTTGAGTACCATTTATTATCCCAGTTCACTCCCCATGACCCGTCGTTGCTACCGCCCGAAGAAACCGTTCCCTCCATTTGTACCCCTTTGGGTGTAATGGCAAAAAAGAATCCATTCAGACGGTCATTGTAGGGACTAATTACCATACCTACATTGTCATTAAGGTCATAGTCAAAATCCCTTCGGAGAGAATTGATCATATCCGGCATGCTGTCATCGCTGCAGACAAATGCAACATACAGAAACTCATCATTGAATGTCAGTTTTGCCGCATTTTGAAATTCTACAGGAAGCGTATCCACAGGATAATTGAGATACCAGTTATCGGCAGCCTGAGCCTGTTGCCAGTCGGGCTCGTCCAGCACACCATCCAGAACAATTTCGCCTTTGGCCTTTTTGATATGAAGGGCAGTGCCAGGGGCATTTTGGGCAAATAAGAGGATAGGAAAACCCAGTAGTAGCGATAGTAGTGATTTCATCCCGCAAAGATAAGAAAAGACTATGCACCTTGAAGAATGATTTGGAGGGAATTCATCATAGTAAATATCGGATGGCTGGCATCATCCCCCGGCAGGCAACATATTCCGAATAGCTGTGATCTTCCATGTATCTTTATCATATACAACAATAAAAGTACTCCACATCTTTCTTGCCGTGCCATTCGGGTTTTGTATTTCATAACGGGCATCTACGATGGCGCTCTCAGGGTTAATAAACCGTATGGTTTCTATTCGGAGGCTCCTTGTACCCGGGTTGCCTGCCGAACTTCGCATCATACCCTTCATGGATCCGCTTATCCCGTACCTCCATTCACCGGAAGAAACCAATTGATCCACCTCAGGCATTAATATACTTTTGAGCAATACCGTATCACTCTGTTCTCTGGCTTGAGAATATTTACCGATTAAATCAGTGATATTCTGCTTATCTGCCGGGTTCAAATCGTCAGATTTTTGGGCGTATCCTGTCAGGGAGGATATAGACAAAATGAATAAAAACAATGGTATAAAATTCGGACTTTTCATATGGTTTTGAATTTTCGGCGACCATCCGGGTAGTTAAATCCCACGCTGTATTTTCGTAAAAGATACAGATTTTTAGCGTATTCCCGCTGATATCACCTGTTTTTCAAGAGATCTGATTCGGAGTCAGGCGGCCAATAATTTCGCATTGATTCTTATCATTGTGCTATATTTTCAGTACTTTCGACCTGTTGAAATATTACGAACCCTGCTCTATGATCAAAGATCATAAAGCCCTTTCTCTGATTTTATCATCACTATGACCAATCATACATTTACTATCGGAGGCGATATGCCTGTCAACCGTATGGGTTTTGGTGCCATGCGCATCACCGGGCCAGGTATTTGGGGGCCTCCCGCCGACAAAGCTGGTGCACTCAATGTGCTCAAAACCTGTGTGAATCTGGGGGTAAACTTTATCGATACCGCCGACGCATATGGCCCCGAAGTTTCTGAAAATCTTATCGCCGAAGCATTGTACCCTTACCCGGAAGGGCTTGTGATCGCGACCAAAGGCGGGCTTACCCGTCAGGGCCCCAACCGCTGGACGCCAAAAGCCGATCCCGAATATATCGAAAATGCACTCAAAGGCAGCCTCAAACGGCTGAAGCTGGAACGCATAGACCTGTACCAGCTCCACCGGTTTGATCCGAAGGTGCCTATGGCAGAAACCCTCGGCAAACTCCGCGAACTTCAGCAGGCCGGACTGATCCGCCACCTGGGGCTGTCGGAGGTAAATGAAAAAGAGCTCAACGAATCTGTCAAACACATTGACGTCGTCAGTGTCCAGAATCGCTACTCCCTGCGTTACCGCAACTGGGAATCAGCGCTTAAGTGGTGTGAGAAAAATAATGTGGCATTTATTCCCTGGTACCCACTGGATGCGGGAGACCTCGAAAATAAAGTGTTACAAACAACCGCTCAAAAACATAAAACGACGGTTTACCAGATTGCCATTGCCTGGCTGCTGGCGCATTCCCCCGTCATGTTGCCGATTCCGGGTACCTCATCGGTTTCCCATTTGCAGGAAAATATGGCTGCGGCGGAACTCATCCTCGATGAGGAGGATTTGCGTAGCCTGGAGGGGATAGGGTAAATTCGAGCATTTATTCCCATTAAAACTAAATCAATCAGGTTTATGAAAAACACATTTATTCTCCCGGTAATTGTCTTGGGGATTGCCTGCACCCCTGTTAAGAATGAACCCAGTACGCCCTTCCCTCAGGGCAAATGGATAGATCTGACACATGATTTTGATGAAAATACGGTCTTCTGGCCCACGGCCGAATCCTTCAAGCTGGACACGGTATTTGCAGGAATGACCGAAGGCGGATATTATTATTCGGCTTTTCAGTTTTGCCTTGCCGAGCACGGCGGCACCCATCTGGATGCACCCGTTCACTTTGCAGAAGGTCATTGGGCGGTAAATGAAATCCCGCTTGAAAGGGGAATAGGTGAAGCGATTGTAGTGGATGTATCTGAAGGTGCCAGTGGCAATCCCGACTACCTGATTTCCATTGCAGACATTGAGAAGTGGGAAAAAGAAAATGGCCCCATGCCGGAGGACGCCATTGTATTGTTCCGGACGGGTTATGGAAAATTCTGGCCAGACAGGGTTTCTTATATGGGTACAGACGAACGTGGCCCGGAAGCAGTCGCCAAACTTCATTTTCCCGGTATAGACCCCGCGCTCGCTACCTGGCTGGTCAACAATCGTAAAATCAAAGCCGTGGGGCTTGATACGCCCAGTGTGGATTATGGCCAGTCTACCTTATTTGAAAGCCATCAGATTTTATACAAAGAGAATATACTGGGCTTTGAAAATGTGGCTAACCTTGATTTATTACCCGCAAAAGGAACCTGGATCATTGCCCTCCCCATGAAAATAAAAGCAGGAAGTGGCGGGCCTTTGCGAATTGTAGCATTGGTTCCGGAAAAATTGTAGTTTTTTTTTCAAGGACTAAATCCGGAGAAACGTCGTATAACGTACATATACGCGTAACAACTCTGTTTACCTTTGCTTAAATATCCTACAAAATCCGTCATTATGAGAAATAACTCAATGAAAGTACTGATCGCAGTCGCAGCCAACATCCTGTTTCTCTCTGCATGCAATAACACACATAGCAATGCACAGAAAACCGTTTCAAACGAGCCCTCGCAATTCGAGGCTGCAAAGTCAGAAAGTGAGTGGAGTCAGATATTGAGCCCCGATGCCTTTTATATTATGGTAAAAAAGGGAACAGAACCTCCCTTCCGGAATGCTTATTACGACAACCACAAAAAGGGCATCTATGTAAGCGCAGCAACCGGCGAACCGCTTTTCAGTTCTGAAGACAAATTTGACTCCGGCACCGGCTGGCCAAGTTTCACCAAACCCATCAAAGAAGGCGTAGTACTCTGGGTCAAAGACAACAGCCATGGAATGGTCAGAGATGAAGTTGTCGAACAGGCAACCGGCCTCCATCTGGGACATGTCTTCAATGATGGTCCTGCGCCTACCCGTCTTCGCTATTGTATCAACTCTGCTGCGTTGAAGTTTGTCGAAGAAGGAACTGTTCTGGAAACCGCTGCTTCAGCCAATACCGATACAGCCTATTTTGCCAGCGGATGTTTCTGGTGTGTGGAGGCGGTATATGAAAGTGTAAGAGGAGTTAAAGAAGCCATTTCTGGCTATTCCGGCGGCCATACAAAAAACCCTACCTACGAAGACAGCAATACCGGAAAAACCGGCCATGCAGAAGCTGTAGCAGTGATTTACGATCCTTCGGTAGTGAGTTTTGCCTCATTGGTAGATGTATATTTTGGTTCCCAGGATCCCACCCAGGTCAACGGGCAGGGCCCGGACCGCGGCTCTCAATACCGCTCCATTATCTTCTATAAAAATGACGAAGAGAAAAAAATTATAGAGGAAAAGAAAGCCCTGCTGGCTAAGGAACTGAATGCAAAAATCGCGGCGGAAGTTATGCCTTTTGAAAAATTCTGGATCGCGGAGGCTTATCATCAAAACTATGAAAGACTCCACCCCGAAAGCGGTTATATCCAGCAGGTTTCTATTCCCCGGCTCAACCGGTTCAAAAAGAAATTCCCGGAATTATTAAAAGAAGGTGTACATTAACCTTTAAACGTTGTACCCTGCGTTTTGGGCACACATAAACAAAAGCCCATATGGACAGCGAACACCAGTATACGATTATGTTGATCTGTCTTAACGGGCACATCAGCAACGACAGACTCGAACGACTGGAAGATATCCACGAAGAATACTGCCACATTTGTGGCAGTAAAACCATTACTGCATGCCCTCATTGCAATGCCCCGATCCGGGGCATTCGCAAAATACCCGGCGTATTTTCTACGCGCTCACTTACGGTAAAAGCAGCAGAATTTTGTTATCAGTGCGGTAAACCTTATCCCTGGCATAAGACTGTGGCATTTTTGCCTGACAATTCTTTAGATACTCCGGCTTCAACGTTACGCTATATATTTTCCCGTTTTCCAATACTGGTACGTCAACTATCTACCCGTTATGACGGCAGGGAAACGCTGGCCATAAAGGATGAACATGATGTACAGGATTTTGTGCAGGTACTGCTTACGCTGTTTTTTGATCATGTAGAACCCCTGGAAAACCGGGCAATGCACAATTATGCCGGCAATCAATTCGATTTATTTCTCAAGGATCAGCGAATTGTGCTCGTTATTAAAATGACAGGGAGCATGCTTAAAAACGAAAAGCTGATAGGGCATATAAAATCTGACTTTGAAACCTATTCACAGCGCGCAGACTGCGATTCGATGGTATATTTTGTTTACGACCCCGAAAACCTGTTGACCAACCCTCTGGAATTAAAAGATCAGATGGAAGCCATTGCCAATGGCAACCTCCGGCTGACTGTCTATATTTTTTCTCAAAGCTTGTGGTAGTGCCGGCTTGCAGCTATTTCACCTCTATCATCTGGCTTCCGTGAAATAGTTTCCCGTCTTCAGACAACCCATTGATATACACATTATATTTCCCGCTAAGGCTGCTGCTGTAAAAACTGATGGAAAAAGCCCCAGAGGAGGGAATTTCTATATTGGGATTCCAATACAACAAGTCCCTGAAGTCAGGCAATCTGTTGTTCAAATCTGCCCCTGCTTCATATTGTGGTGTAAAATAAACCCGTTGTACCTGAAGTCCCTGGTATTCAGGCCATGCCTCCTTATCTCCCAACACATTGCTGATGGCATTTCCCTCATAGGAAAGATAACTCACTACGCCAGAAAAGCCCAACCGCCCAAGAAACTCCTTTCGCCTTTTCACTTCAATGCTTTTGATCAGAAATGGGTCCAACGCCATGATTTTATTTATATCAAAAACAGGAACTCCGTCCAGTAAGACAAGTGGTTCTTCCTCAAACAATTCGCCCGTATTTAAGTCAAAAATGCGGTACTGAAACTTACCTTCCGCCTTCCTGACCATTACGCCCCGTATGTATTCCCGCATGACCTCTTCCATCACGGGAAAACGGGTGTAATCATCCAAATAATACTTTTCGTCAGGGATACCATAAAAATGCAGGCTATCGGCCTGCGGCTTTGTTTTCGATTCTTTCTGATAGACCCGCCTCGCCTGCATATATACACTTCGGTCTTCCAACTGTGCCTTATGGGCAAGAGAAAGTCCCAGCGGCGTATTCACCCCGGGGTACACGACCGGCGAAAAGGGATCCAATATACGGATCTGATACAGGCTGTCGTCCCGGGGAGTTAGCCTGACGATCAACTCGCCTTTCTGATAGACCCGATGCATTTCAAAATACACTTTGCCCAAAGAATCGCTCTGCGAGCCTTTAAAAACAAAATTTTTCCCAGCCATCGAAAGATAGGCCGTAATCCCGGCAGCAGGTTTTTGGGTTTCCCTGCTGATGATCTCAGCTTCCACCAGGGGAGCTACATATTCGGGAAATAGGGATATTTTTTCCTGCGACCCTTCCTGCACCTTTTTCCATTCAAAACGCCGCCAGCCATGGGTCAGCATCAGGTTGTCTGTTGCCGCATTTACCTGGGAGTCTTTTTCAAAATAATACCAGGGCGACTCGACATAACCTTTCAGATCGGAAGTAAGTAACAGGTAATTCGCGATATTCAGCTTTTCGGGAGACTGCAAATCGTCTGCATGATACACAGCCATCGATATATTCAGTCCCTGTCGATCTGGTACCTGTAAGTCAAGCTGGATTTTGCTCCGCTGAGGATACATTTCCTGATCCGGCCTGATTTTTATTTCCTGACTGGCTTCCGGTCGCTTAAAGTACAGCCGCTCTGCCACAGGATTGCCGCTGTTGTCAAACAGGGTGATATGATTGATCCCATCTTCCAACTGACTTACGGGAAACACAAATTCTGCTTGCTGGCTAATGATTTTTCTATTTTCCCTGAATATCATTTTACCCCGGCTATGCACCAGACATACAATATCCTGCCCTTCATAATCCGGAGTGTTACTATTCGCTCGCACGGACAACCTGCCATTTCCCGTGTCAGACAATTTTAGCGCATAACCTTTCCCGGCAGCTGGGGGAAGAGTTTGTTTCGCTATCAGCTTTCCGTTCAAATCGTAGATCTGCGCGAAGTATGTATTACTGCTTACAGGGGTAAAGTAAAAATGTCCGATGCCAAACTTAAGCGGCTGGAATGTGGCCAGGGTATCATTTACCGCATTTACCACGATACCCCGGAAATCTATTCCTTGCCCATCTTCATTCACCACCCGAAAACCTGTCTTGCTCTCAATCGATGATACAAATTGGCCGCCTTCGGGAAAAAACTGTATATCATAATGTTCCGCCGCCGGCGTGGTCACAGAAGCAGGTTCGAAAGGATTGAAAATGGCAATGGTTTTTTGAAAAAAAAATGCTTCGTCAAAGTTCCGCATCCAGCGGGTATAGGCTCTGACGACATATTTTCCTGAATGAAGATCTGCCGGCAGGAAAAATGAACCATTGCTACCCTCCACTGCTGAGATTCTGGTTTGCAAATACACCTTATCACTCACCAGTTCTACGTAAATCACTTTGCTCAAATCTGATGGACGGTGGTCGGCAGCGTTTACGAGGTAAGCTTTAAAATACAGATCTTCGCCCGTGAGATAAAATGACTTATCGGTATGCAGAAACACCTTTTCCTGATACACGGACGGAATGATCTGCGCCGTCGCAACCTGCATCAACAAAAAAAATAACAGCATCCATATAAAAATAAATTTCTGCATATACGTGTACTTTATTCCCAGTAGTCGGGCTTGACGGTGAATCCACGATTATCCAGGGAGCAATCAATACATTCTATCGGGCCGGTAGTGATTCCGATAATTCCGCCAGACATATTGTACACAATCTTGATGAGAGGGTAGGAAGAAGGATCTGCATAATAATCAGTTATATCCACAAACACTTCATCGAGATCGAGGCAGGTACTCGGAACGTTGCGTGCCCGGTCAAGATGAGGCAACTCGGACTGCGAGATAAATATCCTTTTTACAGAAGAAGCGCCTATGCTGAAGTAACCAAACACCGGAGAATCCGGATGGGTAAGTGACCGGATATTCCCCCCGATATTGGAAGGCTGAGCGTCGAAAATGGAACCCACATTTTCATTGCTCTGTTTGACTACCTCCCAATACGCATATTCAGCCGCAGTAAGGGCATATTGTTTAACCAGAATGCTGTATTTAAACTGATGTTTCCACGAATCAGGTGATAAAGTCTGTATTTTTTTATGGGTTACGACATCTTCGGACAAACCGGAAGTATTGCTAAGCAGGATGGATTTGGAAGACTCTTCATTCCAGCAGACGTAAATATTTTGTGTTTCCTGATTTCTTGGGACTACCTCTTTTTTATTTTCATCATAAATTGCAGTACATGCAAAAAATGAATTGTATTCGGCGGTTTCTATAAACGCCCAGCGGTAGTAGCGGGTTTTGTTACTGCTGTCATGCGTATTAAGAAAAATCGAAACGCCTTCATCGCCATACGCCCAAGTGAGGCTGTCAATCTCCGGGCCGGTTTTAAAGGGGACATAATCAGACTGGTACGTCTCTTTTGCAGCGGTAACTATGTTTAAGCGATACAACAACCCCGGCTCATAATTTTGAACATCTGACTGATAAACCCCTTTGTCTTTTTCTTCAAAAAATACCTGGCCGCCATTTTCTGCCTCCACCCAGACTTCTGCACCGGTTTCAAAGATTCGCTGATTGATGACATCCAGAGATTTGGTTTGAGACAGTACAATCCGGGCCTTCCCATCGCGGGTGTCAACCCCACCTTCCACAACGAGATAGCCTTCCACTTCTCCCTTAATTTCCGGATCAAAAGGCTTCAGGCAGCCCGAAAAACAGAAGAAAATGAATACCGATATGATTCCTTTGCCCACTTTCATTTCAAAATCTAAAGTTATAAGTGATCGTGGGAATAGGTTCCCCAAAAATGGAAAGTTGATATCCCCTGACATACCCGCCCTCTGTGCGGTAAAAAACGGAATACGCATTATCCCTTCCGGTAATATTATAAACCGCCACTGACCAGGAGCTGTGAAGGATTTTTTTGACCTTGTGATTGCCTTCGAAATTGAGCGAAACATCCGCCCGGTAGTAGTCGGGAATCCGGTATTGGTTTCGTCCGGAGAAAAACAATCTTTCGGCTTCGTAGAGGTCGTATTTACCCAATGGCAAGGTAACCGGGCGGCCCGTACTGTAGGTAAAGTTGAAGGAGAAACTAAACCTTCTGCTAAATTTATAATTACTTACCAGCGTGATATCATGCGGTTTGTCAAAACTACTGGGATATTTTCGCCCAAAATTAATGGACTCCCGGCCTGAAACCGCCTCAGTCTGAAGTAAAGACCGGGAATAGGTATAGGCCAGCCAGCCGTTAAATTTACCCGTTACCTTCCGGATCATGAGCTCGACTCCGTAAGCGGTACCTGAAGTCGCGATAATATCCGTTTCTATATTGCGGTTGAGAAACAATTGCGCCCCATCCCGGTAATCCAGAAAATTATCAGTGGTTTTATAATAAACTTCGGCAGAAGTTTCAATGGTATTGGATTTCAGGTTTCGGAATAACCCGAAGGAAAACTGATCGCCAACCTCGGGCAAAATATGATAGTCACTCAGCTTCCAGATATCTGTGGGAGAGATACTTATGGTATTGGACAACATGTGAATATATTGCCGCATCCGCTGATAACTCAGCTTTACCGACGTGCTCCCGTTTAGCAAAAATCGCCCTGAAGCGCGAAATTCGGGGCCGTGGTAAAATTTAATCAACTCATTTTTCCCATAACTTTGAGTGCCAGTAATATTGTCCTGGGTCATGGGCAGATTGGGGGCATATTGGTTGACCAAACCCGGGCCCAGATTGTGGAAAAAAGAATATCTTATGGCCCCATACAGCGATAGCCGGTTGCCCAGCTTAATCTGATCCCCCAGATAAACCGCCGTTTCCAATGCCTGTTCATCTGCAATCGCATTTTCTGCCACCAGAGAAGCCGGTCCCAAAGGAGAAACGCTTACAGGGCTCAGACGGTAAAAATCTCCATTCAGCCCAAAGGAAAAAGTATGATTTTTCAGGTAATAATGGAAGTCTGCTTTTCCGATCGATTGATTGATTTTGTATCGCGATTCAAAGGCATTGACAGGCACTCCGTCGTAGCTGATTCTGTACTTGTATTGCGAAAACCCACCGGTAAATTCACCAAAAAGTTTTTCGCTGAAGATGCGCTTCCACTTCGCCATTGTATTAAAATTACTGTACTGATAGGCGGTATCATTGCGGAAGCTGAATTGGTCTTCGCTGAAATAAGAAGAAACAGAGAAGCTGTTTTTTTTATCTTTTTCGTAGGTAAACCGGGTATGGATGTCGTAAAATGAGGCACGGCTGCTATTGATCTCTTCATTGGGGATTCGCGACAAAAGCCAGTCTGAGTATGTTGAGCGGCCACTGACCAGAAAAGACAATTTTTCTTTTACGATGGGCCCTTCCAGCAGTAACCTGCCCGACACCAGGCCAATGCCCCCCGAACCGGTCATTTGCTTTTTGTTTCCGTCTTTGGAGTTGACCTCCAGCACAGAAGATATTCTGCCGCCATATTTCGCAGGAACACCGCTTTTATACAATTCGACTTCTTTGATCACTTCAGGGTTAAAAACCGAAAACACCCCAAATAAGTGCGCAGAGTTATATATAGGTGCCTGATTGAACAAGATCAGGTTTTGGCCGGTAGAGCCTCCTCTAACGTTTAAACCGGTGGCATTTTCTCCCGAAGACTGAACACCCGGCAAAGTCAGGATCGCCTTTAACACATCGACTTCTCCCAGCAGAGATGGCAGTTGTTTGATGGATTTGATGTCCATTTTTTCCTGACCCATTTGCGTTTTGGTGACATTGCCGCCTCTTTCGGCTTCAATGACCACTTCTTTTAGCGTGGTAACCTCTTCCTTCAATTCAATATCCAGTTCTCCATCTCCGTAGATGAGCAATTCCCGAACTGCTGGCAACATCCCCATACTGGACACGGTCAACTGTACCCGCCCTGTCGGAATTGTGATTTCATAGTTGCCCAGCGCATCACTCATCGCCCCTGTTCTGGAAGCTTCATGGAGAATTGTTGCCCCGATAATAGACTCGCCGGTAAAAACATTTTTGATTTTCCCAGATAGGGTTGCCTTGCCTCCCGCAGTTACCTGTGAAGATTTTCCGATGGTCAGTACCTGCTTTTGTTGCTGGTTGCTGAGATCATCAAGGGACTGGATAAATTCCAGAATGGACAGGTCTGTTTCTTCCTCGTTGTTTGGAACCGGCTCAGCCCCCAGGTACGAGGAAGAGATAGACGTATGAATAGCCGCATTGGGCGTAATAAACACATCGCCGTGATACAGGGCATATTTCAATGGAGTAGATTGAAAAACATAGGTAAGCACTTCCGTCAATGGCGTCTCCTTAAAATCACCGGAAACCCGAAAACTATCAGGGACAGATTCATCATAATAAAAATGGAAGTGTGTTTGTTGTTCGATCGCGTTGACAAATTCGCTAAAAAGCACACCTTCAAACCTGCCGGAGACAAGCGGATTTTCCTGAGCCTGTAATGTTCCGGTAAGCAGGATGGCTACGAAAAAAAGCCAGGCGCGAAAACAGTTATTCATTCTCTGCCTGGTCATAGTATTGAATAAGTTGGATCATCCCAGCCTCTTTGTTGTCGTTGAACCGCGATTCCTCAGCCCTTGCATGTTTCATCAGGCGCTTTTTTTCTTCCGGGAATAATTTGAGCAGGGATTTCTTATTATTTACCGGATAAGCGATTTCGTTTTTTATAAGAAAATAGCGATGTTTTTCTTCAAAGAAGGTGATCGCTTTGGTGATGTCAAATTCCTGTTGCGCTTCTTTGGTTATTTTTTTCAGAAGTACTGTTTTACCCTGATACACAGGTTGGTAAAAACCCTCCTTCAGATTTGCCCAGGTATCAGGCAGGTAGTGGACAAATAGCTGGTTTTGGATAATAAAGCGGTCAATTTTTGCTTTATGCAATTGCACCAATTCGGGGTAGCCGTCAGAGGATATATAATCGATGATCACTTCGTCATGGAAGATATCATAACGCATCCGCACAGGGCTAAATGAAACCCCTTCATAGACAACCGTACATCCGTCCACATTATCCTGAAGGTAATATGGATGTCCTCTGAGATTACCGGCCATAGGCGCATACTGACTCCCGCTGAGAAGGAGAGCCTGACTGTGCATGGACTCCTCATAAAGATCCACCGCTTGCTGAAAAGCCGGGGAAGAAATATGTATATCCGAATCCTGACATACAGCATAATTTGCCAGGCCAAAAGCCAGCAGGAGGGAAAGGATATTTACAGGCCTGTATAGCATACCGGTGCAAGGTAAACGCCATTCCTGATACATCAAATTAAACCTATAAAATCTGGATACTGCTGCACGATTTCATGCGGCGAAAATATTATAGCAGAGTGTTAGGTGTTCTGCCGTCGTGATATGATCCTGAACACAAATGGCTTGTTAAGGCAGGATGACAAGTTCCATGGCTCCTGGCAAATAGATCAAATCAAATGGCGCACTATAAACCAGGTACATCATGTTCCATTCAGGTTCAAACTTTTCTTTAAATGAACGGAGGTTTTTATAATGACCGAACTGGTGAATTCGCTCATACGCCAACTTGATTACCCGCTCCTGTAAGTTTTTGGGCTCATCAATACCTGACATGGGAACCATGCCCATATTACAACTTTTAAATCCAATATCCCTGAGATGCTCAAACATCCTTACAAAAAGAAAATCCATGGTTCCATTAGGTGCGTCTTCTGTTTTCCGCATGAGGTCAAAATTTGCTTCACCCAATGTATAATCAGGAATAAGATTGATAAAACCCGCTATCTTTCCTTCGGGGTTTTGCAGACTGAGGATCTGCTGTTGTTTGAGTTCATTTTCATCAAATAACCCCTGAGAGAATACAATTTCCGTGCGTTTCATATCCTTCAGCCAGCCATCACTTACGGCTCTGAGTTGTTGAAGAAATGCGCCACTTTGCGGGGGTTCATTGACGTGAAAGGTATAACCTTGTTTACTCAGTTTGTTGATTGCGTTTCTAATTGCGGATTTATCTTTCCCCTGTATAGTGAAAGTTTCCAGGTTTACTACTGCCTCATCGCCGATGGGCATGAGTTTTTTTCCCAATTTTTCATACACAGATTTACTGCTTTCGGGAATGCGGTAGTACGCAGTGCGAAGTCCGTTCTGACGACACCAGATATCAAATCCTAAAACAAGCGCGGATAAGGCTGCATCATCTGCACATACCGGGTTTTCGAGCACGATGGCGTAATTTCGTGAAGTTTTGAACGAGATAAACCCGTCTACTTCCGGGCTAAACCAGTATTTTTTATCCTGATAAGTTTTGAAATAATCCAGGCTGCTTTTTCCGTATTTTTCCACCAGTGTGAGTGCGCGTTGCCTTTCTTCTTCGACTGTGTTCCTGGGATGCCTGACTAGCGGGCGCAATAAAAGGAAAATCACAAATATCATTGTTGTTCCTCCCAGAATATGCATTCCATAGAGAAACTCTTTACCAAACACTGTACGGGGATACAAATCAATATTCAGCAGGAAAAAGGTTGTTACCGCCTCTTTAAAGCTTTCCCATAAAGTAAACTCGACATTAAAGTGCCTGGGGTTCAGAAAATAAAAACCAATGGTTCCAAACAGTATGACCGTGACCGCAGCGATTAGCCCGGGGATGAGGCTGCGTTTTGCCAGCTTAAGGTCTGGCTTAATAAAATAGTGTTTATGCTGATAGATAAGAGAGGCAAAGGTAATCAGCGCCAACGTCGCTTCTTCCCAGTCTATGCCCTTGGTCAGGTGTGCGATAAGAGACGATCCGCTCAAAACCAGCGCAAGTATCCATGCATTGCGCAAACCGCGAAGCAAGTAAATCGAAATTGCCAGCATCATGAGGCCCGCCAGCAACACCAGCCATGTAGAAGCGTGGATCGCATCGAGGGGAATCACTTCTGACAAGAGTTTCAATCTTTCAGGCACGGCAGGAGAGAGCGAAGAAAAAATATTTACCAACCCCAGAAAAAATATCAGTACAGCGGGCAAAATCCGCACAAGCAGATTATCTCTTTGCGCTACCAATGCAAATACGCCCAGTACTAATACTGACCAAAATTCAAAAAATCGAAACAGGAAAGCTACAGACAATGCCATGACCGTTGAAAGGCCAAAAAGTGTCAGTGCATAAGTTAGCGCCACCTCAATAGCACCAATACCCCTTAAAAAGGGGGAACTCATCAACAATAGCAGAACGATTGCATAGCCAATGATCGCCATTTCCCCTGTAGGCGTACCACCCAGTGCGATTATCGCAACATAGAGGTGGGCAATGCCGATAAGTTCTATAACCAGAGAAAGCGCAACAACCTGCCAGAATTTTTGAAAATCCATTGTGCCCGAAGTCAGCTCATCAATTCTTTCAACAACCCCGGGCACTTTTCTGGCGAGAAACTGATAGAGCCTTCCTTTTTGAACCAGATTTATTACGATCAAAAAAACCCCGGCCAGCATAAGTACGGTTAGCAGCATTCCCCAAATTAAATTCCCGGAAACACTACTCTTTATCAATAGCCAGCCTAAGGCCGGGATACCAATAATCACACTCGAAAGAATCGAACAAATGGAAAATATCGAAGACGCAAAGTAAGTCTGCGTTTTGCTTACCCCTTCTTTCTTTTCTACTTCCTCATTAAAAAAAAGCATATTGGTAAGCATTCCGGCAGGAAGGAATACACTCACCAGATTGCGTTTAAGGTAAAGAGAGATGCCCGTGGAAAGTTTTATATTTTGACGAATGGCGGCAAAGCTCACTTTATACATCATTCCCTGAACTACCACAAAAGCGGCCAGCAACAATAACCCGGTTACAACCCAAACAGGATCTGCCGCCTGTATGGAGGTAGAGACCTTATGCAGTTCAGATTGTTCGTGTCTGATAAAATATATTCCCAGCACGACACACAACAAGCCAAAAGCCACTTGTAATATCGTTTTTGAATAATTCCTGATGGAAGAAAGTAAGTTTTGCATCAACCTGGATTTAGTAGTTATCTATGTTGAAAAGCCTTATTCTTTTGTCATAAAAACTATAATACTGAGTTTATCAAAGGAGAGTCTGTGAGTCGTCGGAAGAACCAGAGGGTCTTCCATTGCGCAGGTTTTTTATGCTTATGACAAACAAGAATACATAATAGTTTAATAAGTACAGCCGTTGCCAAAGGCCCTTAAAGTACAGAATTATATTATCAGGCTGAAAGTATTTTGCGATAAGGAATAAAGCAGCCAGGAGTACCCCCATAAAGATCATTATCCAGATATACCTGTGGAAATTCAGATGATCTTTCTTCAAATAAATACGCATAATAACGAAAGGGAACAAAATCAATCCGGCATCTCCGATTCCACTAAAAATATTATGGAGTTGTGAAGATATTGTGACAGGGGTACCAGGTGGGTTAATAGGAAAATACCCTGATCCGATACCTTCCCCCAAACCATAAATAAAGATCATTCCCGCTGCTGCCACCGCCCATTTGTTGGGGCGAAAACCCAGGTAAAGGGCAATAGCAAAAAGCGTAAATAGTCCGAAGAAAATAAACCCCCATATTCGGACCTCCGCTTCCACCGGGCTTCCTTCCTGCCCCAGATAACTGATCGACTGCTGCAGCCAGTCATATCCCGGAAATCTGACACCAAACCAGAAATCCAACACAAACTCCATCCCAAAGACAATCCAAAATGCGATTGATCCCATAAGTATCAGGGAGGAAACCGGAGCGATTTTTTTATTCATTTAAGCGTTGTTAAGCATTTGAAGAAACAGGGGTTTGGTTTTTGGCATTATTTTCCGGGGTGTCTGAAATTTTAGTAAGCAAAGTCTGACGTGCTTTTACTATCTCCATAGCCCCAATAAGTACTGCCAATCGAAATTCAGGAAAAGACTATATCAGGTATGCTGAAAGCAGACTTTTTCAGGAGTGGTCAGGAATAGATAGAGCGGGCAACGGTAGCAACGAGCAGGTAGCTCCGTTCCCCTCAATCCTCCTCCCGGACAATAAATACAGGAACTTTCACATTATGCCGTACAGAGTCTACGGTTGTACCGAAAATAAGATCTTTAAACAGCTTGTGTCCATGAGCACCGAGTACCAGCAGATCTGCGCCAAAGTCATTTACGGCATGTGGGATGCTGGTTTTGGGATTGCCAAAGCCCAGGTGTATCTGTGTTTTAAAGCCCTGTGAAATCATCTCACTCGCGTACCGCTCCAGCCGCTCCGCATCTTTTCCGGTTTCCATATCGCGTATTTCGTCCCCAAGAAGAATCGCACCGGCAGATTCCACCACGTGAATGAGTAAATATTCAGAATCTTTGGTTCCAAGAGAAACGGCATAACGCAGGGTTTCTCCATCAATATCACTAAAGTCAATGGCAACCGCAATTTTCAAAAATTGCTTCTTATCGAAAATCGACAGATTTCCCGGTTGTGAGTGTAACAACAATTTGGGTTCCTGAAGGATGGATTTCACGAACGGCACCAACATGACATACAACAACAAAACCCCTGTACTGATAGCAAGGGGCACTACAGTAATCCACAGAATAAATGGCGATTCAGCCTCGGATATCCACGTGGTTATTTCGTCCAAAACCAGTTTGACATTGAGCGATACGATGATCAGTGCGACAAGCCACGACAGTATTTTCACTACCGGCCCGATTGCCAGTTTGCCCATACGACGGCGGTCACTGACAAAATGAATCAGCGGGATAATCGCAAATCCGAGCTGTAAACTAAGTACTACCTGACTGAGTATCAGCATTTCCCCGGTGACCGCTTCACCAAAAATCACAATGGCCAGTACTGCCGGTCCGATAGCGAGCGTTCGGGTGATCAGCCGGCGAAGCCAGGGCTGAATACGCAGGTTGAGGTACCCTTCCATGACTACCTGTCCGGCAAGTGTGCCCGTAAGCGTCGAACTTTGTCCTGCCGCGATCAAAGCAATCGCAAAAAAAATGGGGGCAGCTTTTGTCCCCAGAATCGGTTGCAGAAACCGGTGTGCATCCTGAATCTCTGACACATCATACATCCCGGCTTTGTAAAAGGTAGCTGCCGCCAGAACCAAAATCGCAGCATTGACAAAAAAGGCCAGATTAAGCGCAATGGCAGAGTCAATAAAATTGAACCGGAGTGCGGCTTTTGTTTCTGCCAGTCCATTGGAAAATTTGCGGGACTGCACCAGTGAAGAGTGAAGATACAGGTTGTGTGGCATGACGGTCGCACCGATAATACCAATCGCAATGTATAATGCCGACTTATCGGGAAGAGAGGGAATAAAACCGGTTACCAGCTCGCTCATGTCTGGTTTTGCAAAAAACATTTCTAATAAGAATGCAATACCAATAATGCTGATGAGGGCCAGAATAAAAGCTTCCATGACCTTCATTCCCCGGTGAATAAAAAACAACAATACAAATGTATCGAGAAAAGTAAGCAGTACGCCCCAGAGCAAAGGCAAACCAAAAAGTAGCTGAAGCCCGATAGCCATACCCAATACTTCCGCCAGGTCGGTAGCGGCAATGGCTATTTCGGCCAGCAGGTAGAGGATAAAGTTGACAAATGGGCTGTAGGTTTCCTTTGATGCCTGGGCAAGGTCGCGCCTGCTGACGATACCCAGTCGGGTGCTGAGACTTTGCAAAAGCAAAGCCATGAGGTTGGACATCAGCAATACCCAGATAAGCGCATACCCAAAACGACTACCTCCGGCTATATCAGTAGCCCAGTTGCCGGGATCCATATAGCCCACACTGATCAGGTAAGCGGGCCCCATAAAAGCTAACAGTTTCCGAAAGAAACCTTTCTTTTGTGTATCGACACTGGAATGGACTTCTTCTAGCGATTTAGGTATAGGCGCAGGCATTTGCTTTTATAAAAATGGGCAGAATACTTTACCGTTGAAGTTAATACTTTTTCCCTTTGGGTATAAGAATATTCTGCCCGTTCTATATCGTTTCCTAGTTTATCGCCCGGAACCAGCTGACTACTGGTATCGGAGCAGGGATAACTTCATTATCTATTGCAATCATACCTACTCCTATCTGGAATGCGCGCTTGGGGTTATCCGAAAACCTTAATCCCGGCATTATCAGAGCAAATCTGTTGCCTTTTTCCATGTAAATAAAGGAATCCCCAACCAAAGACACATTTTTTCCAATTTTAGACATAAATGCCACGGACATCAGAGGCGCTGATCCACTTGAATTATGTTCTCCATAACCCACTTCTGTAAGGCCTGCATATCCGGCTGAAAACGTAAAGTTTGAGGTTCTGTCCCCGATCGTCAGCGAGCCATACCCCAGAGCACCTACGCCGGGAGCAAAACTATAAAATATACCTCCGGCCAGAATCCCGAGACCAAGATTGATATCCTTGCCCAAAGGGATAGAGTACTTAATGGCTCCCACTAAAGGGGCAGCCATCCAGGTGGTCATAATTCCTACGGACACATTTTTCCCCACTACAAAGTGAACTTCCGGGCCATACAGACTAAACATCGCGTAATCCTCTCCCTTTTCTATAGGCAGGCCATTGGTTGTAAGGAAATATCGGGTAGAAAACCGGTTCCTGCCAGTGTAATTGACAAGCATTTTTTCATTCACATCCATATATTTTATAGACTTAATCTCATGTTTGGGAATAACTACTTTACCAAGTTCTTTGGTTTCAATAAGCAGCTCCCTTTCATCTGAGGAGAGAATATATCCGATAAATTCAGTGCCATCGTGTTTAATCACAATGCCTCCTTTTTTGTCCTCCGAAGGGGTAATGGGGTCATTAATCTGAGCACTTACAACGGAAAAAGTGATTACCATTAGCAGTGCCATAAAACCGGGGAGTAATCCTAAATTTTTCATTTTCCTGGTTTTAGAATGAAACATATTCAAAGCTATCCATTCACATACCCATGAACAAACCGCTTACTACCAACTTTCGGAAAATAAAAATCGATTACCGCCATTTCTCATACCGAATCAAGCTTAAGGGGGAAAACTTTGCATTTTTTCCCAAATGCCCGCGCCCTGTCTGGCAATTTTTGCAATAGCTTACCATTATTTGTCGGTTTTACTCATCTCTGATCGCATCGACGGGGTTCATAGATGCAACCCGAAATATCTTCCAACCGATGCTGACAAGCATCACAACTACGGAAGTTATAAGGGCAAGAACAAAAACTCCTGTCTGTAAAGGTATGCGATAGGCAAAATCTGCCAACCAGCTTTGCATGGCCCACGCTGCCAATGGTGCTGCAATCACAAACCCAATCAGAAGCAGCCAACCAAAATCCTTCGTAAAAATGGCCAGAATATTTCCGATACCCGCACCCAGTACTTTGCGGATTCCGATCTCTTTGCTCCGCTGTGCCGCAATCATCGATATCAACCCAAATAATCCTAAAGCACCTATGCAGATTGCAATCATTGAAGAAATCTGAAACAAACGTATAACGCGTTTTTCGCTTTCATAAAAGGCCGCGATTTTTTCATCCAGAAAGTGATATTCAAATATATTGTCGGGAAACTCGGCTTCCCATGTTGACTGAATGTAGGCAATGGTTTCCGTCAGGTTTCCTCCCTGAATTTTGATTCCCCCTAATGTTGTATTCAAAACATCAGGAATCAGCACGGTAGGCTTTATCGCAGAATGAAGGGATTGTGTATGAAAATCCTTTACCACTCCCTGAATCTGATACTTTTTGTCGCCTACCGTTAAACTTTGCCCCAACGCTTCTGAAACAGTAACCATTCCGATCTGACGTAAAAGCATTTCATTGATGATCACGGCAGGCAAACTATCCCAAACGGCAAATGATTCCCCCGCCAGCAATTCAATCCCATAGGTACGGATATAGTCATTGTCCACCATTTTGATATTCGCATTTCCCCTGGTTGCGGCCTGTAGTGTGTCAGGAGGAAAATAGGCATAGTTGTACTGCCAGTAACCATCAGAAGCAGCGCCATTGTTGGAAAAACAAACAGATTGGATCGAAGCATGTTGCGCCAGCACCGTTTTTATTCGTCGAAGCTGTTCAATACCTTCTGCGGGCATATCGACTTCAACCAGCGCAGTCTGATCAAATCCTAATGGTGCATTATGGAAAAACCGCATTTGCTGCATTGCTACGAGCATACAGATGATCAGTATCTGACTGATGGAAAACTGCAGTACCATCAGCCCCTTGCGTAGCGACATTCCCCGGCCATAGCTCTTTTCCACTTTATTTTTCAGAGCCAGTACAGGATTTATTCCCGACATGAGCAAGGCAGGGTAAAGCCCGGCCAAAAGGCAAACCATGACAAAAAAACCAAAAAGCCAGGGAAACAGGTTTAGTTCCTGGATCAATGAAATGGAAAGCGTTTCACCGATAATAAAACTTCCTTCTTTCAACACAATGGGGGTAAGTGCAATCGAAATGAAAAAAGCTATTAAAACCAAAACCCCTGTTTCCAGCATAAAAAATCTAAAGATATGGCCGTCTCTGCTGCCCAGTACCTTTCGCAATCCCACCTCCTTCGCTCGTTTAAAAATCAGAGAAGTATTGAGATTGACAAAATTGATACAGGCTGATACAAGCAGAAATACGGCAATCAGCAGCAAAGCCCCTAAGGTAGTTTTCGAAATAGCGGATTTGCCGGAGGCATAGTATCGCGTATCAAGATGCATTTGCTGTACAGGCTGAAGGCGCAGCGAATACTTCACGTCCTCTTCTTTGGGGGCAAATTCTTGCAGGATTCCGCCCATACGGGTATTCAGGCTGTCGATATCCGTATGGGCATTTATTTTTACAAACAACTGGAAATTCTCTGCGAAGGCATGCCACTGTGGCAACAACCAGTCTGGAATGCGGTCGTCAGCTTTAGAGAGAAGAAGGAGGTAGGGAAAATTGGTGGACAAAGGCGGGTCGTCATATACCCCGGTGATTCGGATTTCTGTTTCGTTATTGAATGTAAATGATTTTCCAACTACGTCTTCTGTTCCATAAAATTTATTGGCCAGGCTGCGGGCAATGACAGCAGTATGCGGTTCGGTCAGCGCAGTCGCGGGGTTTCCGGAAATCCAGTTGTAGGAAAATACATCAAAATACTCAGGCCATACCATTGCAGCCAGGTCTTCCTTAAATTGTTTTTTCTGCCCTTTTTCGTCGGTGATGGTGAGTACCATTAGTTGAAAATTGCAGTCAATGACCGTCATGGCTTCGATTTCGGGGAAATGCGTTTGTAAGAGAGCCGGAATGGGGCCTGGAATGCCCGAATGATAGCTATTTTCAGCATCAGATACGATACGGAAGATCAGGTTGGCGTCTTTCAACTGGCGGTCAAAGTTGAGGTCATGACCAATCTTCAGAAAGATAATCAATGCCACGAGCATCCCCAGAGTGAGCCCGGAGACATTGATAAGCGTGAAGGTCGTATTTCTCCGCAGATTGCGAAGCACAGTTTTGAGCTGGTGGAAAAACATATCGGAATAGATAAAAGGGGTAGAGGATGAGGATTTACGGCGGAGCGTAAACGGGCGAATAAGATCAATCACATGGCGGAAGTAGTACCACTTTGCGCGGCGCAACCCGTGAGTTTTGACGTTTCGCTCGAAAAGTTCAAACAAGTCCCCCTCCAGGTGTTCCTGATGACTTTGATTGCAATACCAGCGGAAAAACCGCTGAATCCACAGGGGAGGAGAAGGAGACTTTTTCATCGCACAGCTAGTCAATCGCAAAATGAGGCGGAAGATTTTCCCAGAGAGATTCGCGCATAGTCCGGGCTTCCCGGAGCGCATCTTTGCCAAGATTGGTGACAGAAAAATAGCGTTTTCGCCTGCCCCCGCGCTCGGCTGTCGTGCCGCCGGTGGTCGAAACCAGAAACCCTTTTCGTTCCATGCGGTCAAGCGCAGCGTGGAGTGCGCCGATGCTGGCACTGTTTCCCGTGTGGGCTTCCAACTGGTCTTTGATCGCCACACCATAGGCATCCTCCCCGAGCATAGCTACAGTGAGTAAAACGAGTTCTTCAAATTGGCCGAGATAATTATGCATTTCTATTTCTTTCCGGAAAGAAGAATAAATATATAGTATAAAAAAATCCCATCCAACAAGTGCTGTCAGATGGGACTGTTTTCTGCAATTTTGGCTGGTGGTTCGGGAAATTTTATTTATAACTGGCAGGTATTAGCGCTCATCTGCAAGATTCAATACATGCCTATATACATTATCTGAAACCCAAAAGCCAATCTCGTATTTTAGCTTGTCAAGGTATGAACGAACATCAGGAATCAAGCCCTTTCTTTTGGCCTCAATCAGGATACCTAAAACACCTACTGCGCGCAAATGGCTTTGATGTGCGACCTTATACCCCATTCTTTCATCAATAAGCAATGTTTGGGCATTCAATTCCAATGCAAGTGAAATAGCTTCAGCTTCTCCTGGGTCAAGTATTTGTTTTAAGCGATTAACTTCTGATAAGTTAACAGGGGATTTTACGATTAACCAACCCGATTCTCGGGATTGTAAGTAAGAGTGACGGAATTGGGGGTCTTCAACTTGCAATAATTCACTTTCTACCGCAGTAGGTATGACTACCTGATTGAAGAGTGCCCTTAACAGAGTTAACTGTCCTAAATCAATCAAATTACTTATAGGAGAAGTATCACTTACGACGATCACCGAATAACTCATCTAAGTTTTTCATATCCTGATCCAATTCCTCAATTCCATAATGAACTGGGATTTTACGTTTCCCCAATTCCTTCTGAAAATCCCTTCGCGGCATTCCAGCAAAACGGCTGGCCTGAGCCAAAGTGAATATTTCATCCTGAAAAAGACTTATTGCAATTTTCAGCTTTAAGTCAGCCTCACTCACTCCCTGAAGCAATCTGTCTGGAATTTCGATGATCATAATACCAATGATTTCTATCCTAAATATACGGAAGAAATTGAAAAAGGCTCATTATATCTCCATTACCTCCCTACCTCACCTCAGCACCCCTACAGGCATATCCTTGTCGTAATTGCCATTGATCACCGGGCTCTGGCGGTTGGCGGTATAGCTTTTCACATTCGCTGCCACGTAATTGTACAACTCCTGAATAGTCACGACTTTATTCCGGTTGACATCTGCATTGCCCTTCAATCCTTCGAGCAAATAGTAGGTAAATACACTTTGACGCAAACCGCCGATTTCCAGCGAGGTTTCCTCTGCTTTGGAGGACATAAACAAGGCCATTCCTCCACCTGAATTGGATAATGCGGTGTAATAGCTATCATAAACGCCATTCCATGCCGATTTTACCCCTTTGTCGAGACTTCCCGAATGACACGCATCGGCGATACATATTTTGTAACGGGCTTTACTCTGATCAAAAATTTGTCTGACGCTGGCATGAGTAAGCTCATGAGAAGTGCCATCAAAATCGGCAGGAATAAACGCCCCCTGGGCACCGTGTCCGGAAAAATAAAACAATACAAGGTCGTTGGGTCCGGCTTTGCCAAACTGTTTCCTCAGCCCTGAAAGAATTTCATCGCGGCGGGCCGCTTCGTCAATGTACAGGGAGATTTGTTCGTCAGGCAAGGCTCCGCCTTCGGGACTTTTCAGCCAGGCATAAAAGCGGAAGGCATCGTCATCGGTATAATTGAGACTGTTGATATGGGCATAATTGGCGACGCCCACCACTACCGCATACACCTTGGGTGCGCGAAGTGAAAGTCCGCTTAAAGTAGGCGCAGGAGTGGTCGCAGGGGTGGTTGTTACTGGCTGGTTATTAAACAATGTCTGCGGATCTGTCAGTTCAGGAAGGAAGGTATAACGTTCATCGCGGGTGGCCAGTACGCCCTTATATTTTCCCATCAACCCAAAATCGATAATATTGAGGGTATAGGTTTCGCTTGAGCTGGAGTTGGTGAATGTTGCAGTAACGAGGTTGCCAATCATGACATATTTCCCGGAGCTGACATTGGATTCAAATTTTAATGCTTCCAGCAGATTCATGCGCGACGCAACCACTTTGGGCGACTCCTGATCCAGATTGGAAAAAGTGCGAATGACGGTGCCATTGGCATAAAACTTCAGGTAACAATGCAGATTTCCGACAAACCCGATTTTTGAAGACTGATACATACCGTTGTACATCAGTTCGGGCGCGAGTGCCGGAGCTGCTTTTACCGGGAAAAGGTTCATCGAAAGCAGGCAGAAAAACAGAAGTTTTTGCAAAATGTTCATAAATAGTCCGGATTTTATAGAATTACAAACTAAATAATTTCCGCGTTTATTATAGATAGTTTTACTTTTTCTGCAAAAAATAAAGCCCCATTGGTATAGCCAACGACAGGTTTTCCTATTTTTACACCATCCAGATCAACTCATGTGGATAACCTTGTGGATAACCCTGTGGATAATATCCATACATCTGTGGACAATATGGATAACACGCACTTAATCAGGCTGAACTATGTCACTCGCCACAACAGAACTGCATATTATCCGGGCAAATGAGGTTGACATCAACCGCAGGCTCACCCTTCCGGCTATGATCAACCTGATGCAGGAGACGGCATGGAGCAATACAGAAGATCTGGATGCCTCGGTTTATCACCTTCAGGAGCTGGGCATTACCTGGGTAGTTACGCGACTAAAAATAACGATTTACGACCTGCCGCTCCACCGGGAAAAAGTCTATGTCGAAACCTGGCCTTCGGGCACAGCACGGGCATTTGTATATCGCGATTACCGTGTGTACAGCGAACAAAAGTCCTTACTGGCCGAGGCTACCAGCACCTGGATCGTGCTGGACTTCGTCAACCGCAATATCTCTCGTCTGCCCGACGAAATGACTCCCCGCACCCGGGTGCCGGAAGGGTGTACTCCTCTGCCAAGGGCAACCGACCGCATCGTGATGCCGGAGACAACGTTACCTGAAAAACGCTTTTCCGTACGCTGGCACGACCTCGACCCCAACGGCCATGTCAATAATATGCTTTACTTCCAATGGGCACTGGAAGCACTTCCCGAAATATGGTCCCGACAGGGCCAGGTTGCGGAAATGGACATGATCATCCGCTCAGAATGCGGACACGGCGATACCATCTTATCGAGAATCGGGCGCGAATCGGAAAAAGTATTTGTTCATGAAATCGTCCAGGAAAGTGAAGGCCGAATCCTTGCCCAGGCTCGTACGGTTATGCGCTAAACAAAAACACATGCCAACCCTCTTCAGTCTCGACGATCGCATCGGAGACAACCCCGTCTTTGTTGGAAATTTCCTGGGCATAGAGTATTCCCAACTCCCTTGCCGCTGTTATTTTTCCAGCCATATCACTATCAAAATACGTAACTGCCGGGTTGTTGAAAATATGGGGGCACGAACCGGGGCGATATAATCCTACCCGAATCATATCGTCGGAAAGTGTGATAAAGTTATCGGTGGCAGGATTTCCATAGGTAATGGAAAAACCCGCTTTTTGCCACCAGGCTACAGAAACATCAAAGTCTGTTGTCATCAGGCTGACTTCATAAAATGTCCCCAAAGGGGTGGGGGTACCTTTCGGCGCATTGGGCATTTCGACATGGGGAGTCTGAAGAATTGTGAGGGACACACCTTCCGGAGATTGCCACTCCATCGCCCATTCGCTTTCAACTTCATCAGATATACTATCGCCCACAGGCAGGGGCAAAACCGTTTCCGCAAAGTATAAAAGGCCTGCGCCGTATTCAGATTCCTCATCCAGCCGAACTATTACCGTGCCGTCTGTGACCAGCGTCTGCCCGAGCAGGTCTTTGCCTAAGGGCACAAAACCAAGTTTACTGAAAAGCAGGGGCGTTTTTCTTCTGGAAAATATGGGGAGATTAATACAAACAGTATGACCAGATCTCATAACAAAAGCTTTGGCCAAATATATAAAAAAAACGGACTGCCTTTTCGGGCAGTCCGTCACCTTAACCTATCTTTAAGCAGGCGTTATTGTTTGATAATTCTGCTAACGCCAATCACATTTTGTACTTGAGTTGCACGCATGATGTACATACCGGCAGGCAGCATGGAAAGATCAACTTCCGTTTCAATCGTTCCGTCAACCGGGCGAACCTGCTGATCGAATACTACTTTACCCATCATGTCGAAGATCACAATACCGACTGTCTCTGGTTTGGCATCCTGAATTCTGATGTTGAACATACCGTTGTTGGGGTTGGGGTAAACGGTAATGGCGGTCAGAATTTCGAGGTCTTTTTCGATAGCTGTCAGTGAACTACCCAGTGGGAAATAGCCCAGTTCGTCCATCAGAGTCCAGCAGGAAGCCCAGAAGTCTGTATCATTGCTGAAAGCACCTTTAAAAGGAACCGCTGTGAAGAAGTTATCGCCAGCAGGCAGTGCAGCCAGGTTCTGGTAAGCAGGTCCCTGGTTGGAAGGACGAGGGTCGAGCATTTCGTCGTTGGTCCAGCTAAGAGAGGGGAAGAGCGGGTCAGCCATTACGTTGTTTGCGGTGCCAAAGTAAGCAGTAATATCAGCTTTTGCATTGTCAACCGTTGTTGTAGAATCTCCCACAGAGATACCCCCAAAGCTCAAAGCTGAGATTGTAAATCCTTTGGAAGCATCATTGCCGGCAACATTCCAGAAGATATTGTTTTCCAGTTTGAGCAAGCCGTCCTGATACATTTTGTAGCTGTCGTCGCTGTTTCCAAGGATTTCGATATCCACGCCCCGGCCAAATTCAGTGAAGATGGAGTTGCGGTAGATACCACCGGCATTGTCGCGGAAAGTAACCGCACGACCGCTGCCTGTACCACTACGACCTATATAAGTAGCGTTGTAGATAGTAGGCGTTGCAAATGGCTGACCTAGCTCAGGATCAGTACCCCCATCATGCTCACCACCGCGGTCAGAACCTGCGGAGTCAGACTGGAAAGCAACCCAGAACTGGCCTTTTCCGCGGAATCCTTCATCGTAGTCATAAGAGTCATCACCACAATAAGCAGCGATCAGGTATTTGGTCTGAACAGTTCCGCCGAAAAACTCATATCCGTCATCTGCATTGAAAATAACTTCGATGTGATCTACAATGGTTCCGGAACCTACACCGCCAAAAGTCATACCGTTGATTTCATTACCTGCACCAATATCAGTACCGCCATGGCGAACAGAGATATAGCTCAGGTGACCAGAGTTATCTTCGTCATTCCATGAATCGGGAATGGTGTCGCCATTGGTGTCGATCGCACCGTAAAGACCGCGTGGTTCAGTGGTAGGAATACCTTCGATAGCAGATTGACCGGGAGAGGAGTTGATCTGGGCATTTCCCAGAAGGATCACCCCACCCCAAAGACCGGTAGTGTTCAAAGGAATATCAAAAGGATTAGTAACGTCGTCTGCCTCGCCAGTAAAGATGATGGGATCTTCACAGGTACCGATAGCATTGATATATCCACCACGGGCAACGATCAGGGCAGATGCATCAGATGCCTGACCAGGTTTGCCTTTGATTACGGTTCCAGCTTCGATGTTGAGGGTATCACCGCTATTGACAAATACAAACCCATCGAGAAGGTAGGTATTATTGCTGGTCCATGTGGTGGTGCCTGTACCGGAACCGTTGTCTGTTATGGTAACAGTACCTTCGGTAAAATCGGGGAAATAACCCATTTCGTCGAGCAGGGTCCAACCCAACGCCCAGCTATCTGAAGAAGAGCTGAAGGCACCTTTATAGTTAACTGGTGTGAAAAATTTATTATTCGGATAAGAAGCAAGGTTATCGTAAGCGGCACTGCCCGGAAGTGGTCTTGGATCGAGCAGACCAGACTGGGATTCACGGGAGATAGAGCGAAAACGTGGGTTAGCCACATCGTTTCCACCGCTTACAAAATATGACTGAAGATCTGATTTCGCGGCATCTACAATAGCAGTAGAGTCAGGAATGCTGATCCCGCCAAAGCTGGCAGCAGTGATAGTAAATCCTTTGGAGGGGTCATTGCCGGCAACATTCCAGAAGAGGTTGTTTTCCAGTTTCAGCAGACCATCCTGATACATTTTGTAGCTGTCGTCGCTGCCTCCCAGGATTTCGATATCAATACCTCTGCCATACTCGGTGAAGATAGAGTTGCGATAGATACCGCCGGCATTGTCGCGGAAGGTAATCGCACGGCCACTCCCTGCTCCACCGCGTCCGATATACGTAACATTGTAAATGGTAGGGGTTGCAAAAGGCTGCCCAAGCTCGGGGTCAGTGCCACCGTCATGCTCACCACCGCGGTCAGAACCAGCAGAGTCAGACTGAACAGCAAACCAGAACTGACCTCTTCCGCGGAAACCTTCGTCATAGTCAAACGCATCATCGCCACAGAAAGCTGCAATCAAATGGCTTGCCTGAACGGTTCCACCAAAAAATTCAAATCCGTCATCTGCGTTGAAGATAACTTCTACGTGGTCAATTTTTGTACCGGCACCTACACCGCCAAGTGAAAGACCGTTGATTTCGTTTCCGGCACCAATATCGGTACCGCCGTAACGAATGGAGCAATAGGTAAATACACCAGAGTTATCCAGATCATTCCATGAATCGGGAATGGTATCGCCATTGGTGTCGATAGCTCCGTAAAGACCACGGGTCTCTGTGGTAGGAATACCTTCGATAGCCGACTCACCGGGAGAGGAGTTGAGTTGTGCGTTTCCGAGGATGATCACACCGCCCCATAGACCGGTAGTGTTTTCGGGAATGTCAAACGGGTTGGTTACATCATCAGCTTCTGCTGTGAAAATGATGGGTTCTGCAGCAGTACCCTGAGCCATAATTTTACCCCCGCGGGCAACAATCAGGGCAGAAGCATCGGTAGTCTGACCAGGTTTGCCTTTTACGACGGTCCCGGCTTCGATGGTCAGTATTTGACCAGAGTTGACGAATACGAACCCATCAAGGATGTAGGTTGTGTCATTTGACCAGGTAACTGTGCCTGTTCCGTTTCCATTGTCAGTGATGGTTTTGGTTGTTTGACCATGTACCATACCCACAAACAGAAAGGCAATAACTAAAGCATAGAGGTTTTTCATTTTGCCAGGTTTGATAAGGATAATAATAAAAATCAGGTGAGATGGTTTAATTCATTCACATCGCAAAGCAACCCATTGGAAGTTAAGGTAACTTAATGACCGGTTGAAGTTTTGATTACCAAACCGTTAAGCAGGTGTGAGTTTTATATTAACCACAGGTTAAGAGCATCCGTTATTTCATACCCAAATTACATTAATAAAAAACCCCCGAAAATTTCCGGGGGTCGCATAAATGCTCATTTTATGTCGCCTTACAGGCTGTACGATACTCCCAGAGAAAATGATCTGCCTAAACGATAGTTCTGGAAAATGTATTCTGTCTCTTTGTAAACCTGGGTTTGTTTGTAGTCAGGATTCAGGAGGTTATTGGCGCGAACGGTAACCGAAAGTCCGTACTTGATCGTTTTGGATAGAGAGAAGTTCAACAGGCCACGGGGCTGCTCATATACATCAGGGTTAACACCGCCCACCAGCACCAGGCGCTGGCCAAACACATTGTAGTTCAGACTTGCTTTTAACCCCAGTGAATCGTTGAGATAGGCTACCTCGCCATTCACTGCGTAAGGAGACTGACCAAATACAGGACGGGTTCTTGAGCGGGTAGGATCGACGTCAATCATTTTTTGATATTCATCATTGGCAATATCTACTTCTGAGTAAATCAGCGAGAAGTTGCCACCTACCTGGAGGTTTTTCAGCAAGGAGTTAGGGGCAATAAAGCCTAAGTTTTTACGAAGTTCAAACTCTACACCATAAGCCATTCCTTCAGCAACGTTGCGGTATGTAAGTTCAGTGTTGGCCGCCTGGGGAACCAGTACTTTTTCGATGGGGTTATTAAAATGTTTGTAAAAACCACTCACCGAGATCAATTCTCCGGGGGTAGGGTACCACTCCAGACGCAGGTCGTAATTGTCAATCAGCGTACGGGTAAGGTTGGGGTTACCCACCAGGTTGTAATCTCCGACGAAGTCAAAAGAAACAAAAGGCGCAAACTCGCGGAAGGTAGGCCTTGCAATGGTTCTGGCAAAACTACCGCGAAGGTTCAGATCCTCTCTGACTTTATACAGTGAGCTGATGGCAGGTAAAATATCATTCAGATTAATATTACCTGAATCGACCCTAGCATCCTGAGAAAGGGTTTCAATTCTGGTTCCTTCATATCGTGCGCCACCCACAAATTTAAGTCTCTCGCTTACTGGCAGTTCGATCATTGCATAAGCGGCCTGCACACGCTCTAAACCGCTATATCTGTTGCGAAGCTCAGATACATCTTCTACGGTATTTCTGTAATTTACCTGATAATAGGTATTGCCGCGGAAAGTGATGGTATCGATGAATACGCCGGTATTTGCCGGGCCAAAAAAGGCATCAGGATCACCTCCGTAATTTGCACTCTTATTTCCCTGGCTGACCAGATAGCGGTTTTCAGAGAAAGTGCGGTCTTTAGTCGTGTAAGCGCCGCCAAACTTGATTTTTGCCTGAAGTTCTTTCCAGATGTCAACCGGAAGTTCAAAGTTTAGCTTTGCATCGTTGTTGGTTTCATCGAGATCGCGGAAAAAGCGCGTAGGCTCCGGATAAAGGTTAGCCTGAAGATCGTAGGTTCTGGTTTCTCCGTTTATCGTATAATCGTTGCTGAAAAACCGAAGATCTGGTTCACTCTGCAGAGAATGCGAAGTGGAAAGAATCCAGTAAGCATTGAGTTTGCCGAAGGCATGGTCGCCCTGTACCTGATAAATATCTATCGAACGCTGGAGATAGCTAAGCACACGGGTTTGGAAAATAAGCCCTACAGCATCCAGCGGAATAGGGCCTTCCAGTGTTTTGGCGCCTGAAGTACCGCTTTGGTTGTGCATCAGGTTTACACCTATTTTATGTTTGTCGAAAGGTTTGTAGGAAAGTTTTACAAGACCGCCCCACAATACTTCTTCCGTACCGCTAACCACACCATGCTCTCTTTCGTTGGTCAACCGGTCGGAGATGACACCATCTCTCGCCGAACTTGTGTTTTTCCAGCGTGCTACTTTTCCGTCGTCATAGGCATTGTATTCGGTGCGGTAAGAAAGGCTAGCGATATAACCAAACGGTCTGCCAAAAAGCAGGTTCTGGTTGCCGAGGGAAAACTGATAGTTTTGCCCCAGTGGAGACTTTCTGGTAGAAGGGATCATCCCGGTTTTAAAAGAATTGCTTACCCGGTTGATGGTATTGATATCTTCAAGGTTACTTACGTTAAATGTTTTTTCAGGAATACTTCCGGAAAGGCCAGCGATTTCGGAAGGCAGTGCCCGGGTACCGTCGTCGCGTCCCTGCCAGTCTTTCTTTCCGGTTTCGTAGGTCAGGAAGTTGTCGATCAGGTTGGCCTGTGGGTTGTAGGTTGCCGAAGCAGAAAAGTTGATCCGAAGGCGATCGGGAAAATCTTTGGTGATTACATTTACCAGGCCTCCGGAGAAGTTGGCAGGCAGGTCAGGGGTAAATGTTTTATAAACCACGATATTGTCGATCAGCTGGGAAGGAAAAATATCCAACTGAACCGCGTTGCGGTTGGGGTCAAGGCTGGGGATAGCCGCTCCATTTAACAGGGTATTGGAATAGCGGTCTCCAAGTCCGCGGATATACACATACTTTCCGCCTTCGACGGTTACACCTGTCACCCTTGACATAGCAGAAGCGGCATCGTTGTCGCCGGTACGTTTGATCAGGTCATTGGAGATACCGTCCATGGTATTCAGCGAAGTGCGTTTCACATTGTATAGTGTAACCGTACTTGCCTGGTTGCGTTTGGCAGTGATTTCCACTTTCAGATCCTCGCGGGTAGCAAGGCTTTCAAAAAGGAGGGTTTCATTATAGATAACTGCACCCTCTTCAACCGTTACCTCCAGCGTATCATTCACAAATGATACATAAGAGATAATCATCGAATAGGTACCTGCTTCTGCTTTTATCGTATAGCTACCTTCTATATCAGTGTAAGCACCACCTTTCACCTGATCCGCCTGAATCAGACGTACTGTAGCACCGAGAAGAACCTCCCCGGTCTGTCCATTCGTTACTTTTCCACGAATCGTACCCGGAGCTGCCACAAGTGAGTGGAGTGAAAGTACGCTGCAAAAAACCAGAGATAGAATAAATTTGAAATTCATGTAGATATTATTTCGATTATCGGCTACAAATTTCGTTGCAGGCGATAACCTGAAGTTGACCGCAATGTTAAGTATTGGTTAAGCAGAATAAGCGTATGTTAAGAGATTGTGAACGAAATATGAGGCATCTGCGATTTTTTCCAATACAAATTGGAGTGATTTACAAACACCTAACATTTGATTAACATTTGCTTTTTTTAGAGAAACCCGACTTACCTCCTGAGGATCGCCCGCTGCATAGTAGTAACCGGGTAATTGAGGATTTCGTCCACCTCCTCTGCTTCTTCACCGGTAAGCCGGGGACTGGCTTTGCTCCCGGCAAAAATCTCAAACCTGATATGATCTGATTCGAATATATAATTGACCAGCAACAGGGTGTTGTCTACCGAAAAACGACAACTCAGCACATTGCCCAGCAACCAGGCATCCAGCTTGATTGAGTTTTTTTCGTCAATCAAAAAATGGCCCTTTTCTCTTTCGACGACGGACAATTCATATTCCCGCACATCTGGTTTTTCAACCTGATAGATGATGGTCCACTTCCAGATTCCGGCACTGTCTGCTGGTAAAATATGTAATTCCATTGGCAGGGTTTGCACTTTTCCTTTAGCGGTGGAGATCTCCAGTTCGCCCGACCATTTGCCTGTCCATTTTTCGGGAAAATCAGCCATTAGCGTGTCCTGGGCAACCATTCCGCCAAACCAGACTGTCAAAATCAGCCAAAGGAAATACCGGATAATATTATCTATGCTCATCCTTTCAGAAGTTGAACAATTTCATAAAACTCCTTGGCCAGTGCCAGGTCGCTGGCTGTTTCGCCGTTTTCATTGGTGGCCGAAGGATCTGCACCTGCGGAGACAAGTAAAGCGACCAGTTCGCGATGACCTGTGGCCGCTGCTTCCAGCAGTGCCTGGTTGAGATAACCGGTAATTTCTCCGGCGGTCTCCCCGGGAGTTTCTTCAGGCTTTCGCGCAAGTAATGCAGTGACGCGGTTGCCGGCGGTCCGAAGTTCGATCATCAACTGTAGCGTACGGCGGATTTGTTCCTGCAACCACAGAATCGCCTTCTCATTGGCTGGGCTCGTGGCATTCTCTGTGCGGAGAAAATCAAGATTGATCTGTTCAATCATGGCTTTGCTCTTCTGCTCTACCTGCTGCAGGTTGGTCGTGGCACCGATCGATTCCAGTATGCCTTCCGCCAGGCCGATCAACAGCGAACCCAACTGTGGCAACTGCCCGATGATTCCTTCATTCATGGAAAGAAAGGGCAATACCAGTCCGGAAAGGGAAAGTCCCGGCAGGGAAATATTGGCTGTCCCACTGGATTTGTCTTTTATGCCTCTGCGCGCCAGGGCGTCTTTCAGCATTTGAGAGATACGGGAGTTGCCGTGATAACGGTCTAGCACGGTCTGCCCGGAATCGTCTTTTACCATCGGATCGGCGCCTGCCTGCAACAGGGATTTGACGATACCAATGCGGGCCTGGTCCACAGCGAGCATAAGGGGGGTAAGGCCGTTTTGATTAACAACATCTACATTCGCCCCCATATCGATGATTTTTCGGCAAAATGTTGTATTTCCTTCTCTTACCGCCTTAAACAGCGCAGTTTCACCGTCCCGATCTACCATATCCAACTCCGGATCCTGCTCTATGAGAAGGGAAAAAATATGCCGGTTTCCACTTTCAATGGCTTTCATCAGCGGGGTGCGACCATCTTTGTCCTGCGCGTCGATATTCGCTTTGGCATCAATGAGCATAGAGACCACGTGAAGATCGCCTTTCCGGATAGCGAGGGAAAGTGCCGGCAGACCTTTAGGCGTGCGGGCATCGGGGGAAATACGATCTTTCAGGAGAATTTCGAGTGCCTGTCGATTGGTTTCTTCCACAGCAGCCAGGAGGCCGGCTTCATCGAAAGAGCCGACCATTCGAATGACTTTACGTCTGCGAAAATATATCCGGATACTGCGGAGCATACTGCAATTTACACTTTTTTTAATTGCTTACGCCTGGCCTCTGTGTACGATATTTTGCAGCACAAAATTGCGCACTTTGGCACGCCAGAGTATTTTCCTGGCTTTTTGGGCCAGCCGGCCGTCTTCGCGCTTGATCGTCGGAGTGGTCGCCAATGTGTCAAAAACCTGAATGGCTCGTTCAAAGTCCTGTGCTTTGATATAGGCAAGGCCAGACTGCCAGATTGCCTGACTGCAAAGATGCTCGTCATCACTTCCCGATACGATGATCCGGGAGAACTGCTCCATCGCCTTGTCCGGGTCATTTAATTCTAAATAACAGAACCCCGCATAGAGCCTGACATCCAGTAGGGTAGAGTCAATCCGCAACATACGGTTGCATTCTTCCAGCACCTGCAGATATTGGTTGGCAGTGTAGTAGTTTGTAAATGTTGCAGGATTTTGCAGAGGCCACTGGCCTACCGTTGTTACGGCAATTTCAGGCTTGGTCTGGTACTTTTTATAGAGCTTTGGGCTGGAAAATAATGGGAGATTTATCAGGTACACGATAAATAAAACCACGGAGGCAAATGCCATGGACATCTTCAACCGTTGGTTTCGCTGGCTTCGCCGATACTGCCGGAGCACACCGTCTATTGTGTTTTTGCGATGGTCAAGCCACTCGCGATGTTCGGGCCATGAAGCAAAACCTTTGATTTCTTTTACATGAATCATCCCGCTTACCATCATTCGCAGGCCAATATTTCGGTCGATCTCCCGCGAAATTGCAGAGGCCTCCGTTTCGGGCAAATCTCCGTAGATATAAGCCAGAAGGTGATCCATATCTCCTCGTGCGTCTGGCGGGTAGTCTTCGTAGCCTGGGTTCATTTTGTAAAAACAGTTTTAGCTTTTTGTCTGGCGTTGTATAATGTACTGCTTACGTTGCGGGTAGTGGTGATATTCAGCAGTTCACAGATTTCCTCATGTGAATATCCCTGAACATGCAGGTCAAATACCTCCCGTTCTTTTCCGCCAAGCCGGTCAAGGATTTTTTCCAGCAACTGATCTACTTCGTAGCCGGTGAGTTCGGAATACGTTGCTTCAGGCTCTGTCCATGGCTGCACATCAGGGTATACATCAGGGTGAGCTACTTCAAGCTGCGATTTGCGGATCTGGTTGGATTTTTTGCGGTTAAAATCGATGCAGCGTCGGACAATTGTGCGACGGAGAAACCCCCTCACATTCGAAGTGATATTATACCTGACCTTCCGCTGTTTGCGGGGCGTGTTGAGGTATCCTTCCAAAACCTTGGAGATGATTTCGTCAATACTGATTTTATCAATCAGAATGGAATATCCGAGGTGAAACAACTCGTCGTAGTAGCGCTTAAAAATAACCGCTATGGCTTCCTGATTGCCAGCATGGTACAGACCGATCAGTTGAAGATCGTCCATTTTTTCCATTGCTGCGGCGCGTTTGGCGCGTAGTAGTCTAAACACGGGCATAGGCAGGTGCTTTAGTTGAAACAATCCATGGAAGAACGAAAATGTACCAGCTATTTTTACAGACGGATTTTATATATCCAATATCAAGTCAAGATACGATTCTTTTCTTTTACAAACTCATCTTCTTGAAAACAAACTCCGGTATATGCATGATTATCAGCATGATAATACGCCATACGCCGCTTACATACAGGATATTTTTTTTCTTTTTCACAGCAACGAAAATGGCCTGGGCAACGGCTTCGGGCTGCGAGGTCAACGGGCCGGGGAGTGTCATTCCTGCGGTCATGGCGGTATTGACGTAGCCGGGTTTTACCGTAAGCACATGGACGCCTTTTTTTGCCAGGCGGTTTCTCAGCCCCGACAAAAAGGAGGAAAAACCAGCCTTGGCACTTCCGTAAAAATAGTTGCTGGCTCTTCCCCGGTCACCGGCAACCGAGCTGATTCCGACGATGGTACCGCTGCCTTTTGATTCCATAATATTGGCGAGATGAGAGAGGACAGAAACGGCGCCGGTATAGTTGACGCTGGTGATGCGGTGCGCCATTTCCCAGTTGGTTTCTGCTGCTTTCTGGTCGCCGAGATAACCAAAAACACAGAATACGATTTCAGGCAAAACCGGCAGGTCTTTGCAGAAATTTTCATGAGAAAGGTAGTTTTCCGCATCAAATTCCAATGTTTTTACTGACACACCATAGCGTATATTCAGATCCGAAGCGTCGCTTTCCAGCGGTTTGGTTTGACGACCTGCGAGCAGGATATCAAACCCTTCGCGGGCGTAGCGATGTGCGATGGCGCGCGCGATGTCAGAGGTAGCGCCGAGAATAAGGATGGTTTGTTTCATGCAGAAATTTTCAAAACGGGCTGCGCAAAAGTAGTTTTTCGGGGAATGGGAAACAATTTTCCCCTGAAAATCCGGGAGGCTGTTTATGGCTTTGGAGAAGAGGTCAATTCTTCGCTGTGTTTTATACAGGTTGATACAAAATAATGCCAGTCAAAAAGTCAAAATCCCGAATGTTGTACGTGTAAAGTGGTATTTGGTGAATTACTGCTGTTGCTCCGATTATGGCATCTGGAATACTCAAACCATGACTTAGTTTGTAAGATTCAATAAACTCAAGAGCTTTTATAGAAACAGCCTCGTCAATCTGCACCACGTCATAATACCTGATCTTTTTCTTCATTCGTGCCAATTCTTCTTTATTGCCCATACCCTGAAACAATTCCATCACGGTTACAGCAGACAAAACGACCTCATCCAATCCAATTTTGCCTAACTGGTCAATTGTATCTTGTCGGCCATTGAAAGCACTGATAAAGATATTTGTGTCGCAAAGTACCATGCTCAGATCTCCCAACTGCGTTTCCACGCCGTAGAACGAATCTGTTCAAGTGTACGCGGGTTGTCCCGCCAAATGCCAAAAAGTTCTCTTGGATCTAACTTTTTGTCGCCTTTGGTGATGGCAGGTTGCCGTTTCTTCGCCCCCTCCTTGATATTTACATTTTTGATATTCAGAGATTTGAGTACCTGAAGTAGTTGCTCTAACTCCTGAATATCAAAGGTTTCTATTGTGATAGTCATGCGAATAATTTTAGTACAAAATACGGATATATATGAATTTTTAAAACCTTTTCTCAATATGACTCTTCATGACGTTTAAGTACATCAGATGGTTTCAGATTGGTCATTATTTCATCGTATTTTTGAAGTAACTTTCTTGCAGAAATATAGTCATAAGGGTCGCCAATCAACAAATCTTTGTTTTCATAGTCCCAGCCATCAGGGCTTCTTGTAGAAATTACGGGCTCTCTTTTTCCTCTTTTTTCCATTTTTGCGCTTGGCATTCTGGCTTTGCTTAGGTCTCTCTTGAGGTCGTTTACATCTTCAATAAATTTACTCGAAAAACAGTCTTTTGCCTGACTAATAGTTCTGATTACTTCATATGCCCTTAATGTCCAATACCACATCAGACTTGACGCATGGCCAATTGAGCTACCATCTATCACACCTGATGGAAATCCTGAAAAACCATTGTCTAAATTTTCAGTAATCTCATCCAAGGTGCTGATAAGTACCATATGTCTACTATTAAGATAAAACGAAAACTTCATAAGTGGTTCCCGCTCAAACACTTGCTCCTCTGTTGGATTTATCAAAACCTCAAATCTATTCTTCTTTATACTCATATTTTCTTGTCTTTTAATATTAAACATCTATGTAAAGGAAATACTGCACAAATCCCCCCCCTAAACATCTTCATAATCCCTGCCCTCCAGCAAAAACTCCCACAAAGGCCGCACCCTGATCATTTTCCCCGGCAGTTGAATTTCCTCTTTTTTATCACGCGTAATCAGCTGACTTTCAGATAAACCCAGAAGATCCATTGCCTCTGCGAGACTGTTAATTTCCCGCTTACGTGTTTCGGGATGAGAAATATCCATACAAGCATTGATGAGCAGACCTTCTTCGGTATAAAAATCGGTTTCCTGCTTTTCCAGCAGGTAGAAGGGTTGTTTTTTTCTGCGTCTCAGCTCCATGAAAACTGTATTTTCAAATACCTGGCCTTTATCTTCACCTATACTCATCGCATATTTGAAAGCCGGGTCAATTCCATAAATTTTGCTTGGATTTACTGCCTGACGGCGGATAGAGCGACTAAAAAGGTCAACCCTGAAAATAATAAAAGCTTCTTCCAGATAGGATATATAGTCATACACAGTATTTTTTCCAACTGCATATCCCTGCGATTTAAGATCAAGGTATATTTTATTTACACTGAGGGTTCGACCCATGTTGGTCAACAGGAATTTGAGAAGGTATTTGATCAGATGTGGGTGTTTGAGGGAAAAACGTTCTGTAAGATCCCGATAGAGCATCAGATTGATATACTCATTGATTACATCCTTATGTAATTCTTCCGGTAGAAAGATCAGTTCCGGAAATCCGCCCTGCGTCATATATTTGTTTAATTCGCTTGCCAGAACAGCTTGCCCTTTGGAACTAAAAAGGTCATAGGAGACGTTCCGGAAAGAAAGAAATTCCTTAAAGCTCAGCGGAAATACCTCAAACGGAAGGGTTCGCCCCCGCAGACTGGTAGCCAGTTCCCGGCTCAGCAGACGGGAAGAAGATCCTGTAATAAATATCCGGCAGTTTTCCTGATCGTGAATTCGCCTGATAAACTTTTCCCATTGATCCACTTCCTGTATCTCGTCAAAAAAGAAATATACCGTGTGGTCTTTATTTTCCGGGTACATTTCGTAGTACCCTTTGACCAAACCGTCCATGTCTTCCAGTTTTAATGGAAAGAGCCGGTCGTCTTCAAAATTTACATACACTAGCCGAGCTGAAGGTATCGTTTCCTTTAGCTTTTCAATGAGGGAAAACAGAATATAGGTTTTGCCGGCTCTTCGGGGGCCAAGAAGTGAAATAATTTTAGGTATGTCATGAGGTATGACCTGATCGCGTGTTTTTACTAACCTGTCAGGCCTTCGTATGAAGTCTGCGATCAGTTCCTGGAAAACTGCTTTTTTATCCATAGTTTCCTTCGTAGGAGGATAAAAATAGTAAATAGTTTCTTCCGTTCAAAGAAACTATTTATAAAAAATGTCCGACATCTCTGCCGGACATTCATATTTAATCTTATCTAAACCGGGTCTTAACACCCTTTAACATTGATATTCCGATTAGTCCTGAATTTCGAAGTTACCCATTTTATTGACTATAGGTTCAAACCTTCCACCCTTAACTTTAAATGCACCTTTTTCTCCGAGTTTCAGACCAATCGCCTGATTTATCAGAAAACCATCGGGCATCAAAATCTTGGCGGAAAGCGCTTCTCCCTGCAATGCGCGGAGGTACAATTGACCATTTTCGGTGTAGGCTTCAGCCAGTATTTCATTGTTTTCAAGGCTTTGAGATTTTCCGGCCATACGAAGACCCGTAATTTCGGCCACCCCTGCGGCTTTCCGTTTGATGATGATGATGATTTTGATGATGATTTTTTGTTCGCCGAAAGAAGACTGAATTCCGTCAGTTTTCATTACAGGAACGTGAGCAGAAGCCGTATTTGCAGGCAGAAAGGCAATCAGCATGGCAAAAACCGCGGATAGAAAAAGACGGGCGATAGCGTTGGATGATTTCATAATCTAGCGATGTTTAAATGTTGTTAAAAGTTTTGATTTATACCTATTGGTTCAGCGGCTTTGAATAAACGTAACATGGATATTGAAAAAAAAATTAAATTTCCTTTATGAACCGGAGATCATTTGTCAAAACAACCGCGCTCAGCGCACTGGCAATGGGTTTTGAGTCATTTACGACAAAGGGAAAAACCCATATTCTCACCCTGAGCTTTGACGACGGGTTTAAAAAATCTTTTTACCGCACGGCCGAAATTCACGAAAACTACGGCCTGAAGGCATGCCTGAACGTCATCGCCTCCGGTCATTTACCCGAATTTAAAGGCGTTGGGTTCTGGGTCCGCCCGGATCAGATGGGAAATTTTGAAGACTGGAATACGCTGAAAAGCCGCGGCCACGAGGTCATGCCTCATTCGTGGGCACATCTCAACCTCACACAGATTCCCTTCGAACAGGCTACAGCCAATATGACCCGGTGTTTGGATTATTTTGAGGCAAATCTGGAAGGGTATGACAAGGAAAAAGCCGTGTACAATTTTGCGTTTAACGCATCTACGGAAGCGCTTGACCACTTTGCACTTCAGCGGGTTGCAGCCGTGCGTACGGGTGCCTGGCTTACCCTCACAAACACAAAGACCAATCGTATTCCCGGCAGTGCAGAGCGACTGCGGCTGGGTTGTTGGTCGCATGGCCCCGACAATTCCGATGACTATGTAGAAGCGGAGGTAAACGAATTTCTCGCCGGGCCGGGCGGATGGCTGATCCTCAACCTGCATGGCCTTGATGGCGAAGGGTGGGGGCCGGTGAGCACCTGGTATCTCGACCATTTGTTGCGGCGGCTGGTCAAAATTGATTATCTCGATATATTACCGACAGGAGAAGTAATAAAAGAACTCACCAAATGATAACCATTAGCAGAACAAACGCTGAAAACAGCGATTTTGCCGAGCTTGTCAGGCATCTTGACAGCGATCTTGCCAGAAGGGATGGCGAAGACCATTCCTTTTATGCGCAGTACAACAAAATCACAAATATCAAATACGCCGTAGTTGCTTATGAAGCCGGTAAACCCATCGGGTGCGGTGCGATCAAAGAATTTGCCCCCGACACGATGGAAGTAAAAAGAATGTATGTTTTCCCGGAGAGCAGAGGAAAAGGGATTGCCGCCCAAATCCTCGCAGAGCTCGAAAACTGGGCTTCAGAGATGGGCTACCCAAAATGCGTCCTCGAAACCGGACTCAAACAACCCGAAGCCATTCGCCTCTACGAAAAAAGCGGCTACCGCCGCATCCCCAACTACGGGCAGTACGCCGGCGTGGAGAATAGTGTGTGTTTTGAGAAGCGGGTGGGGTGAGGTGTGGTTTTTTGGGGAGAAACTTAAAAGTCCTTTGAAGTTAGGTTAATTTTATTGGTCAACATGAGTTGGAACAAATTATCCGAAAAGCAGAAGGAGTTTTAGCGTTCTAAGCCTATATTTGTAATACAACCTGATGACCAAACCAAATGTTAGTATTAGATCCGCATCTTATTTTTCAAAACCCCGAAAACTACCTGGACTTTATCACAAAAAGTCCGGAAGGGCAGTATTTTGATCGAAAAGAAGTTAGAGATGATATCAAAAAGGGGAAGGAGAATCTCAAAAAAACTATATCTGCATTTACAAATTCACGTGGTGGTATTCTCATTTTGGGTATATCTGATGATGGGAATATTGTTGGGCTTAACCATTTGACAGAGAACGAACTCAATGCACTGGTTCAGGAAAAGATTCATTTAATTAATCATCAGGCTCAATCAAAAGAGTTTTATATCGAAGAGAAAAGACTCTTGGCTGTATATGCACCTGAGGGTCTTTCCGGAGTCTGTAAAACCAATGAATCACATCCCAAAGCATGGATTCGCGAAGCAGCACAAAATCAGCCACTATCTCCACAACAGGAAGAAGCTTTATTGCTGGAAAGAAATAAAAAATGGGAACAACTTTCTGTTTGTGAAGTATCTCCGGTGCTCATAAACAAAGGGGTTCTCGAAATATTTAAAAAAAGGTATCTGGAAGAACAAGGCGCAGCGTTTAGTTATGAAGACACCGAATTCCTGCTTAATATAGGAGCTGCCAAACCAGAGAATAGCAGATTTTTTTTTACGTACGCTGGTTTTCTATTTTTTGCAAATAACCCTTCTGCCCATATCCCAGGAGCACAAATCCGTTTCCTCAAATACGAATCGCCAATTGAACAATACAAACAGGCGGGAAATCCAACTTTTGACAAAACCTTCGACGGATGTTTGCCCGAGTTGCTTCGAAAAGTGCGGACTTTTGTCAACGAAGGGGCTTTTTTCAAAAAATACACCTACCGAAACCCCTATGAAAGTGGTATCGTTGAAGAGCCGGAGCTTCCGCCCAACGCCGTTGAGGAATCTATCGTCAACGCACTTATACACAGAGATTACCATTCTCCCCTTCCTATTGAGTGCATTCTTTATAAAGACGCTTTTGCGGTCAGAAGCCCTGGCAGAATCCTTCAGGATGGGGTTATTCCTGCAAACTTTAGCCTGGATGACCAACAGCTTTCTCATTATCCACGAAATCCAAAAATATCTCAGTGGGCAAAAACCATGGTCGATGAAAGTGGGCAGCGATTTGTAAAATCGCTCAGTGAAGGCCATCGTACCATGTTGAAAGCAATGAAAGAGCTTAAGCTGCCTGCTCCCAGGTATAGTACCAATGGATTTACAACTGTAAAACTTTTTAACGACTCCGTAAATCGGGAAGCCAGAATCAGACAATTGCAACAGCCATTAAGTGATGAGTTCACTAACCTCTTTCCCATCGAATTTCAATACCATACACTACAGGAACCGGATCCATTAAGCTATTCCATTCAAATACAGCTTCTTCATCTTATAAGGGATAAACTTAGAAATCTGGGATGGTATATTGATAAGGAGAAAAAATCGCGTATCACAGTTCATCAAAGAGGGAAAAACCTCAAAATCAATGCGTTGATAGATGCCGTACTACATGTATATCCTGCCTATGATTTACAGGTTTATGTTTTTGATGGAAAGTTCTATCTTTCGGTTGATTATACAATTCAGGTCAGAAATATATCTAGCCTCGACAAGCTACTTCAAAAAAAGATTAATTTTCAGGAGCGTTTTTCGCAGGTAAAGTATGGGGGAACATGGACAGCCGGCCTTATCGAATCCTATACAACATTCACAGCCAAAGTCAGACTTCCTGAATATGAAACGACAGAAGAAGTCGCCTGCGAAAATATCATCCCAAATCTGTCAAAAACAGAGCTTTCAGCCATTGCTTCCACCCTGAAATTTGACCTTGAAGCAAAAATCAAGGAGTTTAGCATGGCTTCACTGGCCAATGCATCCAAAGACCGGGCTACGAAAATACTCGACGTCGCGAAGTTTTTGGCTACTCAGGTTTTTCCTATGGGTTATAATGGATTTACCGCACATTTATCTGACAGGCCACTTACTCTACAGCTTCCAGATGTGGATGAGAATCTGTTTTTTACCTTATTCCGAAATCTTAAGGAACCTGAGGCAAAGTTTCAGGAAAATCACACAGAGGCTAATATCCTCTCCGGCCTTACAAGGTTTGGCGCACTAATCACCACACCACGCGATATCGAAATTGTTCCTTTCTGCCTTACTGGCTTTGAAAACTCATGCCAACAATTAATAGAAACCCTGCAAAGAGGGCAGATGAACTTCAAAGGTATGGAACGCACCTTTGGGACTTCCCTTACCTTTACTTCTGTGATTTCCAAGTCAGATGCACATGATTTTCTCCCAGAAATTCAACGTTTGCTGACCCAGCACCCCCATTGGATCGGTAACCCCGATCTCACACGTATCTTTCTCATTCACATTCCTGAAGACCGGTATCCTGCTACTGATATTCATTCTCCATACTTTATATTAAAAGAATATCTGCTCGAAAAAGGTATTCCCGTACAAATGGTCGATACGAATACCCTGCTAAATCCCAAGTTCAAAGACCTGAATCTTGCCCTGAATATAAATGCAAAAACCGGCGGCACCCCATGGGTACTGCCTAACGCACTACCTGAAGCAGACTGTTTTATAGGTCTGTCTTATGCACAATACCGGGAAGACAACCATTTTCGCCGAACCATGGGATATGCCAATGTTTTTGACCGCTACGGACAGTGGATGTTTTATAAAGGTAACAGCCTGAGCTTTGACTTTGAGGAAAAACATATTCACCTGGCAAAACTGGTAAAAGAGAGTCTCTTGCAACGAAAAGACCTGTCTGACTCCGCTTCCATTCATATTCATTATACCAATAAATTTTCCAGACTTGACCGTGAGCATATTCTTGCAGCCGTAAAGTCTGTTCGTCCAAAGGCTACAGTATCATTTGTCTGGATTAATCTTTTCCATAATATACGCATGTTTGACAACCGCATCGAAGGAAATGGCAGCCTTAGTCGTGGCAGTTATGTGGTAACAGGAAAACACCAGATTTACCTCTCCACTACTGGCTACTCTACACTAAAAAAGACCCTCGGAACGCCAGTATTACTCGAAGTCAATACCCTAACAGAACCTTACAACCCGCAACATATCATGCCTTATCGCAGCATTGCACAGCACATTCTGGCACTTACCAAACTCAATTGGTCCAGCACTCAGTCTATCAATGCTTTGCCCGTAACACTCAAATATGCACACGAAATCGCCCGACTCACTTCTGTGTTTTATCAACGAACTGGAACCTTTAAACTACATCCAGTACTGGAACGGACACCATGGTTTATATAAAAGTTAAAGGGAGGAGGTTTAGACAGAAAAATTCTTCCTCATTTCAATTTTATGAAAATTTAAATGAACTAAATTGCGGGATAAATTGCGGGATAAATTGCGGGATAAATTGCGGGATAAATTGCGGGATAAATTGCGGGATAAATTGCGGGATAAATTGCGGGATAAATTGCGGGATAAATTGCGGGATAAATGAACCTACTTTTATTTCAGTATGACGGAACAGAAAATCACACCCCAAAAAGCAATTATGAGGGGACAAATCATTGTAAATGTCCCAGTTATTTTGATCATGTTTGGGATAATTGTAGGGGGCTGGTACTTAGTGATATTCAAATCTCTTCTCTGGTATTGGGGTTTAATTAGCTTTTTAATCGGACCACTTATAGCGTGGGTTTTCTGGAGTTTCATGATAACTCACTGGCGGATTTGGGCTTTTAGCAGAATTGAAGATCATAGGGAACTTAAAGACCAGGCCATCGACGGAATGTTAATCTGGAAAGATGGTAGTTTCTTCGAACGAACAGAAATAAGAACAACAAGACAACGCAACATAATCGATGAACTGGAACAACGATTTGAAGATTCAAAAATCTACCGAAAATTTGTCGATGATCTTTCCATTCCGGATAAAGTCGAATATAAATACTCCAAAAGTGGCTTGATAGTCGGAATTCTTTTATATAGCTCAATAATTGGTTGCGGCATTTATCTTGTGTCCATACCTGGCGTTAATACTTTAGGGGTTTTTAGTATTATCATTGGTATTATCTTTTTAAGAAGGACATACAAAGAATTTTCAAATAGCCAACTTTCTCTTATACTTAGTAATCAGGGAATTACCACCAATGGAGAGTTAATTGAATGGAAGTACATTTCCAACGAAACTGCAAAAATGAAAGGATATGGACAATACAGAAAGGCTTATCTGATCTTCGACCTAAGCGGAGTAAATTTTCAAATAATGCTGGCTGATTACAATATAAAGTTGTCAACTTTAAGATACCAGCTCAAAATATTTCGTGGACGAGCAAATATTTCTGCCAATGATCCAACTACTTCTTAATATCAATCTTGTACCCGTCCGCTAATAAAAACTAAAACTTTAGTCACAAAAAAAACCCTGCTAATCAAAGCAGGGTTTTTTTTGTATTTTAATACATCCTACCGCTGGAAAATCAGCGGCCGCACCATCTGCACGCCATCGGCTTCCAGCCGGATGATATACGTGCCCGCAGGTAATGCCTGAAAATCGCTCCAGTTTAGCTGGTGAGTGCCTGCGGTAAACTGCCGGGCTGAAAACAGAGAGGCGATCTTCTGGCCCTGAATATTCCAAAGCGAAGCGGCTACAGAGGTGTTTTTATCAAGCGTAAAAGTCAGGTTAAACGCGCCCGAGGTAGGGTTGGGGTAAATGCTGACATTTGTGGCTGCAAATTGATTTTTGTCAACTGCCGTTGTCAGCGATTCAAATAGTTCGACCACCGACTTTGTCGTGTTTTTCAGCATCGTAAAATTGGCAGCCAACGCCATATCAAAGAAAAACGAAAGCGTCTGGAAAGAATCTGCATCATACCATACTCCTGTGATACTGTCGGCAAACTGATAAGTTGCATCTCCCATACGGTAAATGGGAACCGCCTCGGGACGAATGCTCACCCCATCCACATACCAGAGTGTGGTAAAGGTCCAGGTAAGGGTATCAAGCCCGGCAATGGGCTGCGCAGTATCTGGAAAAGCTGCAGGAAGGCCGATAGACCCATCATCCACATACGATTGCAGATCATACTGGCTGACACCCAGATAATCATATGGAAAAGAACCAACACCAAAAGTATCAGGAGCACCTCCATAACGATCAAACAGAATATCCGTTCCACTCAACCAGAGTTTTCCACCTCCTTCGAGATAGGCTTTGAGCGCAGTATTGTCTTCATCAATGCCATTCCAGAAAAGCAGTCCATCTCCATCAGAAGCTGCATGCCAGATCACCAGGTCAAAGGCCGCCATATAAGTATCTGTGGGACTGGCTGCACTGTCTACTGCATTAAAATACGTGTAAGCATACCCCAGCGAGTCCAATGCTGAAGCCAAAAGCTCGGCATTCCCAAAAGTATCACTATCATCATCCACAAACAGAATGGAAATCTGGCCGCGCATGGGTGCGATTGCCAGCGTGATCAATACAAAAAAGAAAGTTAAGGTTTTCATAGAATTGGTTTTGGTTAAGGTTAAAAAATTCATTGCGAGCAGTGCACGGGAAGCAGTAGTAATAGAATTTTTTTTAATCTTTTTGTCAGTAAAGACAAATGATCTTTCCGGGAAAACCTGCGGAGGCCAGCAAATATATACCGGCAGGCAAAAAATCCAAAGATAAAGTTTGTCTTTGCTCTCCCGGAGGAAGGGAAAATGTGGTCTCAAAACAGGTGAATCCACTGGTATTGATGATTTTCACAGGCATGGTGATGGGTTTTGTGTTCGAAAAGTATAACGTTATCTCCCTCGAACCTGCTGCTTGCCCTACACGAAACCATGATTCAGTCCATTCATTTAACCCGGAAACCACACTCACCTGAAAAGAAACGGACGACGATGGTCCGGCACATGAATAACTGTCGTTGTAAGCCCATACCCGCCAGTAATAAGTTTTATCCTCCAACCAGTTTTGGGTAAAGAGAATGGCTGTGTCAGTTGTAATCATTCCTATCGGCTCAAGACTGAATGCCGCGGAGCGGTCAAACTCTACATAATAATATTTTGCCCCCTCCACTTTTGTCCATGTGAAAGCCAGATCATTTCCGGCAGTTGAAACGCCTCCTGTGGGGCTTATAAGCAGCGATGTCGCCAAAATCGTATCGGACTGGGGAGAATAAGCAGGGTGAAGGTTAAGTCGCGCCGGGCTAAGAAAATCTGCCTGCATGAGCGCTATTTGTTCGGCAGAAAAACGATTGCGGCAGCTATCCTGGAAGTATGACATGATCAGGCTTTCGTCGGGATCCACAAGAGTACCCAAAGGATCCATTGCTCCACCGCCGTAATCGCAGGACTGCTGCCAGCTCAGTCCGAAGTTGTAATCAGGTGGCGTGTCGCAGAGCATGTCTCCCGCCGTGCTGCAGTTGCTGCCATCTGCACGTTCGGTGGGGGTAATTCCATCAGAGGCGACTGCCGGTGCAGGATTGCCGTGAATCTGGGCATTCCAGGCTACGGCATCCCAGCCAAAATGCGGGTGAAACAGGCTGAAAAAATGGCCGATTTCATGAGTGGTTGTTTTATTTCCCGATTTAAATACATCGCGCCTGACCACAATCCAGTCGTCGCCGCTGTCGTAATAACCCACGGCACCGCTGGCAATCTGGTTTACCACAAAAATATTCACCGCGGAATCAACACTTTTCCCCCGCATCGCCTGCTGGTTTGTCGCGAGCTCATGGTCATTAAATATACCATCGTGGTCGATGAAAAAAATGCCTCCCTTGCGGAGGTAAAACTGAAGACCCGTGGGTGCAAAGATTTCATTCATCTCGCAGAGAACCTCCAAAGCCCGCCAGGTGGCGGCGCGGCCTACACCGTTTGTGCGGGCAACCAGCTGAAAGGCAACCGGAATATATTGCGTTGTGTTGCGCGGACTGTTCGCCATTTGCGATTGGCGGATATTGTCAAGGTAGCGGGGCATCCATTCCCGCTGCGAAAGGTCATCATTTCCACACGAATTGCCAGGCTGTGCCGCTATTCTCACGAACCCCAAACACACAAACAGAAGTACAACTTTGCGAAACATAGATTACTGATAAAGTCCTTCAAAATACGCTGGATGGCGTTTTAGCCCTTCATAAAAAAAGAATACCTCGCCCTCTAGCCCGTACTTGCGGTTTTCTTCGATCATTTCCTGTAAAAACTCTTCTGAAGCATAATAATCTCCGACTTTCAGCAATATGCCTGGAACAACCATACTCCTTTTTTCCGGAGGAACTTGTTCTTCCACAATTTTCCGGAGTTCGCCCCGGTATTTTTCGATATCATAACGATACACCTGCGGGCATACCATATCTATCCATCCTTCCCGCACCCATTTGGGCCAGTCCTGAAGGTATTGTTCTTTACTCCAGGGAAAAATGCTGGGCGACATGGAAATGATCACTTCCGGATCTGCAGCTTTCAGTTCGGCGTGAATGCGCTGCATAAAGTCATTCATCTTATCTGCCCGCCAGGAAACCCATGCCGTATCGAGCGTATTCCGGGGTGGAAGATTTCCCCCGTGAGCCGCCTGATACATGGACACCGTAAGCGAATCATACCCCGCCTCAGAAGGCAAGGCTGGCAGACGGTCGTCGCCCTGTATCCCGTCTACTTCGTAGTTTTCCACCACTTCTTTCAGCAGCGAAAGCAAAAAGTCCTGCACTTTGGGATCAAAGCCATTCATCCACTGAAAACCATTTTTACTGACGATATTTCCGCTGGTATCGATCGCCGCCCAATGGGGATATTTGCGGATAATCATTCCGCCATCATCTTCCTGATACGAACTGGAAAAGCCAAATTCAAACCATGCAAAAACCTTTATCCCTTTTGCGTGGGCAATTTCGATCAGTTCCTGCAAGGGGTCGCGCCCAGTCAGTTTTGGGTCAATCGCCACGCCAAACCGCTCTTCCATAATTTTGCTGGGGTAGAGCGTATGAGAGCGATTCCAGGTGACGGCGAAAATGGTATTAAAACCGTTTTTTACGCAGAGATCGACAGCATCTTCGAGACCCTGACGGGAAAACATCGCCTCGCTGTCCACATTGGTGAGCCATACGCCACGGGTAGGGGCGGGGCGATTTTCAGCCGGAGGTTGGCAGGAGAGGAGGATCGTTAAAAGAATGATTGTAAGGTAAATGCGCATGTTGGAACAGCAGATTAAGAATAACCAATAATCATAAAGTCACATCTGTCGGAGTTTTTTCTTAAGATACCAAATCACAATTCCGCAATATTGTTTGAGCTTGCCGCTGTGGTCGGGATTAGACCATTCATCTATTAATTCCTTTATTTTTGCTTTCTTCCATTTTTGTTTTTTCAACACAGCCACAATGGCATCCAATGTCTGTTTTCGGTTATACATCAGCATCGCATTATTGAGGCAGATGATTTTGTCGATTTCATCATTCCACTGGCCATTTCCAGATTTTATTTTACCATCATAACTTCCATAGCTTATGCTTTCCTGCAAAGAAATATCGAAAGGCGAAAAAGTTATTTCAGCAGATTCCTTTGACTTGTCACAATGGGTATTACCATTGATGCTTCCGGGACAACATATCACCATATTGGTATAATCCAACTGTTTATGAGGATGATTTTCCCGGCTCTTTATATGCTCAATTTTAGATGTTTCTGATTCTCCCAGATCTTTTTTAGAAACTGGTATCTCTCTCATACAATAAGCGCAAATATACCCCTGCTCTTTCAATAAGGCATTTCTCAACTCCGGTATTGGTTCATAATGATTAAAACCCGGAGTCATTCTTTTAGCTTTCCACTCAAGAGGCTCAACCTCCTTCTTAATCCGTATCACCGTCCTGTTCGGTTAAAAAGTTTAACATGGCCTCAGCTTTTGCTAATTCAGGAAGGTTACCCCCAAACTCTCTTTGCATTTCGGTGAGTTTATCAAACGCCTGAATATATTCATCATTATCAATGAAGCCAAAAAGCGTTGTGAGGCGATCTTCGACTTCCTGATAACGTGGTGTAACGCCAAGTACAGCCTGAATGATTGTAGAGGCATCAAGTCCATAGGTTTGAATTTTTTTTGCGCTGTATCCCTCTTTAGAAGAATATTCCAGTTTGATAATTTTATTTCCTTCATCCTGCGGAATCCCGGTCATGATCATAGGTGCGTGTGAGGTAATAACAAACTGTAGTTTCGGGAATGCGTTTTGAAGGCCCTTTACCACTTTAGATTGAAGTGTAGGATGAAGATGCAGATCAATTTCATCAATCAGTACTGTCCCCTCAGTCTTTATACAGGCATTTAAACCAAATATTCCTTTGTTTAAAAGCATACAGCGAAAACTGAGATCAAGTATAATATTTACCAGTCGCCTTAGCCCGTCAGAGAGGTTTGCAGTATCTGTAACACGACCGTCATTCAGGTAGTAAAAGACATGGCCCTGAATCGGTCTTATGTGTACATCACGAAGAATATCACATCCGTTTTCACCTAAAGCATTTATAAGTGCATTTATAACCCCCTGTACTTCCATTTCGCCTATATTCCCCTCTTTTAAGACCAATAGGCGGGTTGTCCAATAATCGAGAAAGCCATCTCCCTGGAGACATTCGTAGTATCCAAATGAGGGTTTATGTTCATATCTTTTAAACGGAGTAGAAGAGATTTTTCGGGATGAATGGATATCAGATGTCGAAAACTTTGCAAATAAAGGCAAGGCATTTATTTGTTTTCCATCTCTAAAGAGATTTTTATACATACTAGCCCCTAAAACATTTATGGGCGTCAGCGGCTTTTGAAGTGTCCTTCCCTTTTTTGAGTGAAGTTCAAGGGATGCAGATTGTCCTAAAAATTCGAATGCTACCTTAATCTCCTTTTCGTTTGCTAGACCTGTTTCGGATTCTTCTTTTCGGAAATCATCTTTGGAAAGACCAGTGAACCGGGTGTTTTCATCACTGAAACCGATAAAAAATGAGTTTAGCACCGAACTAATAGCCCGAATTAAGGTCGTCTTACCACTTGCATTATCCCCAATCAACAAATTGACTCTATCGGAAAAATCTAGGTGTAGATAACTGAAGCAACGGTAGTTAAATAATTCGATTTCCTTCATTCTACTAGTGATGATTGTTTACTCTCAAAATTAAATATGTACGTCTTCTCATCGGAAATTTATCAAAAAACTGGATATTATAACATACGCCCTTTATTTTGGATACTTCTCCGCCATATAGTCCAGCGAAGCCTGGCTCAGCTCTTTCAACACATCCATATCGATATCGCTGAGCTTATTGACGTAAAGGCAGGATTTGCCGGTTTTGTATTTGCCGAGGCGGGTCATGATTTCTTCATACCGATCAAACCCGGCCATGATGTAGAGCGTAAGGTTTTGTTTGCGGGGAGAAAAACCAATCCGAAAGAAATCTCCTTCCCGGCCACTCTCATACTTGTAGTGATAATCACCAAACCCGACAATGCTTGGGCCCCACATTTTGGGAGCCTCACCCGTGAGGGTTTCCATCATTTTCAATACGGTGAAACAGTCCGCTTTCCGGTGGTCAGGTTCTACCCCATTGAGAAATTCGGTGACGCTTTGTGAGGTTTTTTTAGTTTTGTTTTCAGCCATAGCTTTACGATTAAGGCTTTTGAATATACATTTTTCAGGTTTTATAAGGCGAATACTGGTAATATTTGGGCCGGGAATCGAGCCGTATATGCAGCCAGTATACGCCCAACCCTGATGTACTCACCCATAGTTTATGGTTGCTGAGTTTTCGGCTGATTTCTGCTGAAAGGCACTGTAAGAGGGCCTGCTGCTGCGCAAAGGGTGCGTTTCGCACAAAATTTGCAATATGCGAATAGGCTGCAATTTCTGCTATTTCCGGTGCAGGTACTACCAGAAAAGCATCTCCACCCAGATTGGGAAATGCAGCCACACCCGGATAGGCCGAAGGTCTGCCAAAATAATCGCCAAATGCCTGTCTTTCAGGTGTTACTTTTGCCAATGCCGGACTATCTACCAGCACAAATTCAAAGTCCTGATCAAAGGTATCGGCAGTTACAGGAAGTGTTTCCCAGAAAAAAGCGCTGAAGGAAGAGTCTGCAAGTAACCGGAGGAAATAGGTCCGGAATACTTCGTCATTTGCCCACAGAGAAACAACCTCGCTCCATGAAAGCGGTTTTCCATCATTCAGAAGAATAAACTTTCTGGTGTGCGGATTTACGATGGTTTCTGTATGTCCAATATCCATATGCAAATATAAATAACCAACAAAGGAATATCTTGTGATTCTGATGTTTTTCAATAAATTGAGTTTTGTTCTGTACCCCCGAAAATTACAGCCCCATGTCCGCCATTTTCATCATCGGTACCTGCGATACCAAATCCTCCGAACTGATATTCCTCCGCACCGTGCTGGAAAAGGAAGGAATTGAGGCAAAAATTGTCGATGTAAGTACAAAAAGGCATCCAATCTCCGCAGATATTTCCAATCTGAGTCTGGCAGTACATCACCCTATGGGTGAGGCCCTACTTGATCTTCCTGACAGGGGCGAAGCGATCACGGCAATGGGTGAGGCACTACAATCTTTTCTGCTGAATACCAGCGGACTGTCGGGTGTCATCGGCATTGGTGGTTCGGGGGGAACCGCACTTATTACGCATGCATTCAAAGCACTTCCGGTCGGGCTTCCCAAAATTATGGTTTCCACCATGGCATCCGGCAATACACGGCCATTTGTAGAAGCGACGGATATCATGATGGTGTACTCTGTCACTGACCTTGCCGGACTGAATTCGATCTCCCGCACTATCCTGGCCAATGCTGCACAGGCACTGGCAGGCATGCTCAATGGAAAACCGCAGGTGATTGCAGATGTAAAACCAGCCCTTGGCATGACGATGTTTGGTGTTACCACTCCGTGTGTCCAGCACATTCGATCGCATTTTGAAGATCAGTTTGACTGTGTGATTTTCCACGCCACGGGTATCGGCGGCCAGTCATTTGAAAAGCTGATTTCCTCCGGAATGATGCGTTATGTGATTGACGTTACCCTGACCGAAATCTGCGATCATCTGATGGGAGGTGTGCTGAGTGCGGGAGAGTCCCGTCTCGATGCCATCATTCATACAAAAATCCCTTATATAGGTTCGGTCGGTGCCCTTGACATGGTAAATTTTGGCCCGCTGGACTCTGTGCCGGAGCAATACAGCCACCGCAACCTCTACAAACACAATGCTGCCGTAACCTTGATGCGCACCACACCCGAAGAAAATGTCCTGATGGGAGAATGGATTGCCGCCAAACTCAACCGGATGGAAGGCCCGGTAAGATTCCTTTTGCCGGAAAAAGGCGTTTCGCTGATCGACAGTCCGGGCAAACCGTTTTACGATCCGGAAGCAAACCAGGCTTTGTTTGAAACTTTGGAAAAACACGTAATTCAGACTGAAAACCGGCAGATTATTCGTCTGCCCTACGAAATCAACGATCCGGCATTTGCCGAAGCACTTATAGAATCATTTAACCAACTTCATCCGACAATATGATACTTGAATGGAAACGGGAGGAAATCCTGGCAGGATTCAGAGCAAAAGTCGCCAAAGGCGAGCCCATCATCGGCGGCGGAGCCGGAACCGGCATATCCGCAAAATGCGAAGAGGCCGGCGACATTGACCTGATCATCATCTACAACTCCGGTCGCTACCGGATGGCAGGCCGCGGCTCTCTCGCCGGGCTGATGGCCTACGGCAACGCCAACGATGTGGTGCTCGACATGGCCAAAGAAGTCCTGCCTGTCGTCAAAAAAACGCCCGTACTCGCCGGAGTCAATGGCACCGATCCTTTTGTAGTGATGCCTCGCTTTCTCAAAAAAATCAAAGAAACCGGTTTTGCCGGCGTTCAGAATTTCCCGACCATTGGCCTTTTTGACGGACTCATGCGCCAAAACCTCGAGGAGACCGGCATGAGTTATCAGCTCGAAGTGGAAATGATTCATATTGCCAGCCAAATGGATTTGCTCACTACGCCCTACGTCTTTTCTGCCTCTGAAACCGAAGATATGGTAAAGGCTGGCGCCGATATCATCGTCTGCCACATGGGCCTTACAACCAAAGGAAGTATCGGCGCGGCAACTGCCAAAACCCTTGACCAAAGCGTAGAGTTGATCAATGAGTGGGCGGAAATTGCGAAAAGTATTCGCGAAGATGTATTATTGCTTTGCCACGGTGGCCCTATCGCCATGCCCGAAGATGCAGAATATGTACTAAAAAGATGTCCGGGAATCCACGGGTTTTATGGAGCCAGCAGCATGGAACGCCTTCCTACGGAAATCGCGATTACCGAACAGATTAAAGCCTTTAAAGATATCCGCTTATGACAGATGGCAAATTTTTTAAAACCGACGGCCAACAGTGGAAGCCCGGCGCTTTAGGAAGCGACTTCTGGCATAGCGGTCCTGAGCAAACGGGTGCCCGCCAGCTGGTCATGATCGAAGTCGTCGTCGAACCCGGAAAAGGGCATAGTTTCCATTTTCACCCCCATCAGGAAGAAATCATCTACGTGGTAGAAGGAAAAATCCAGCAATGGCTGGAAAAAACCTCTATCGAACTGGCCGAAGGAGAATCCGCATTTATCCCCGCAGGTATGGTTCATGCAACCTTTAATGTGTATGACAAACCGGCTCGCTTTATGGCTGTGCTCTCACCCTGCCGGGGCGAAAACGGGTATGAAGTTGTGAATGTCTATGATCAGGAAGAATGGAAGGGACTGGTAAAATAATTTTTCAAGGTTATGTTTAAATCCATTGGGCTGTTTTCTCTTATTTGTATCCTGCCTCTGTTTCATCCTGCCGGTAAATTAGCCGACAACCCTTCTCCAAAGTGGGATTTTGACGGGCAGCTATCTGCTTATTTTGAAGCGCAAACCCGCAAACTGGAGCTCAACACCCAATCAGAACTTAGCCATATTACAGACTGGCCTGCTTTTCAGAAACAATCCCGCGAGCAATTGCTGGAGATGCTGGGATTGTCACCGATGCCTGAGCACACTCCATTAAACCCCGTTATCACTGGCACCATCGACCACGGAGATTTTATCGTCGAAAAACTATACTTTCAGTCCAGTCCGGGCCTGTATGTCACTGGCAATTTGTACCGCCCCAAAAACCTTACGGAAAAGGCTCCGGCCATTCTTTATGTCTGCGGACACGGGCAGGTGATCAAAGACGGTATCGCTTATGGCAGTAAGGTTCATTATCAGCATCACCCTGCATGGTTTGCCCGACATGGATATGTCTGCCTGATCATCGATACCATGCAGCTGGGTGAAATTGAAGGCATTCATCGCGGCACACACCACCTGGAACGCTGGTGGTGGATTTCGCGCGGATATACACCTGCTGGTGTGGAAGCGTGGAACGGCATCCGGGCAGTGGATTACCTTGTCAGCCGCCCGGAAGTGGATGCAGAAAAAATCGGTATCACCGGTCGTAGCGGGGGAGGTATTTACAGCTGGTGGGCGGCGGGAATCGATGAAAGGATTAAAGTCGCTATTCCGGTGGCAGGCGTTACAGATCTGCGCAATTATGTAGTCGATGGATGTGTCACCGGCCACTGCGATTGTATGTTTATGGTCAATACGTACCAATGGGATTATCCCAAAGTAGCGACACTTTTTGCCCCCAAACCACTGCTCATTTCCAATTCTGACCGAGACCCGATATTCCCAATTAACGGGGTATTCAGAACTTATCAGACAGTAAGAGGGGTTTATGAAAAAATGGAGAAAGGAGATTTGCTCGCACTGAATACGGTTGCGGGCCCTCATATGGACATACAGGAATTGCAAATCCACGCCTTCCGGTGGATGAACCATTACCTTAAAGAAAAAGATGAATTAATCGAAGACGCAGCGGTAAAGTATTTTGAACCCGAACAACTGAAAGTATTTGACAAACTGCCCGAAGATCAGATCAATACACAAATTGACGAGACCTTTGTACCCGTAGCGGAGGAAGTGGAAAAAGTATTAAAAAATACATCCTGGAAAGAGGCAGCAAAACAATGGGAGAAAAACCTGAAAGAGAAAGTCTTTGCCGGGTGGCCGGAAGAAATGATTTCACCTGCCCTTACCCCTGTCAGTGAGCAAAAAAATTCATTCGCAGAAATTTCTCTCCACAATCTGCAAACAGACGCAAATACCCATTTACCATTGTTTAGTATCAAGCCGTTGACTGAGAATGGCAAACCCGTGCAGATCATTCCCCTGGACAACAACAACTGGCTCTGGTGGAAAGAAAGACTGGGCGCGTCATTTGCCGGGGGAGAATTCTGGCCGGAAGCAACCGGAAATGAGACACTTGCCGCAGAGTTACAACAACGGCTCAGTACGGCAGGAGAAATTATTCTGGTCCCTATGCGAGGAACAGGCCCGGCAGCTTTTTCAGCAAACGAAAAGGATTTTGCCCAAATACGCCGCAGGTATTATCTGTTGGGGCAAACACTCGAAAGTATGCAGACACTGGATTTGATTCAGGCGATGAATGCTGTGATGAAATTCCGCTATTCAGATACAGAAATCCATGCTGAAGGGGTAGCCGGTGTGCAAATGATCTACGCTTCGCTTTTTGCGAAACACCAGTTTCCCTACCTGTCCATTCACATTTATCAGCCTCCGGCAAGCCATCGCGAAGGCCCATGCTACCTCAACGTGATGAAATATATGGACATTCCCGCCGCGATATTAATGGCCTCCCAACAACAGGAAGTGGTCATCCATTCCCCAGAAAAGAAAATCTGGAAGCCGCTGGAAAAACTTGCAGGAAAAGAACAATTGTTGAAATTGCATGTTGAGGATTAAATAACATCCGTCAAACAATGCTATGAAATCACATATCCTTTTCTTCTTTTACCTGCTTCCATTTGCAGCTTTTCCCCAAAGCTTCTACTTCGGCAACGACCTCTCCTATGTCAACCAAATGGAAGACTGCGGGGCGGACTTTAAGGAAAATGGCATCTCCAAAGACGTATATCAAATATTTGCCGATCACGGTACAAACCTGGTGCGAGTGCGGCTTTGGGTAGATCCTGAGTGGCAAAATTTGCTCGTACAGCCGGCAGGTGTAAAACCTCAGTACAGCGATTTTGAAGATGTAAAAGAGACCATTTCCCGGGCGAAAGCTGCGGGCATGCAGGTAATTCTCGATTTTCACTACTCTGACTTTTGGGCAGATCCGGGCCGCCAGCTTATTCCCGCCCGGTGGATACCGGTCGCCAATAACCTTCCGGCGCTGAAAGACTCTCTCTACAACTATACAGTAAAGGTGCTAAGCGATCTGGAGAAAGATGGTTTGATGCCAGAAATTGTAAGTGTAGGCAATGAAAACAACGGCGGCCTCCTGCGGCACACAACGATGGACAGCAACTATGTTGCCGGGGGAAGTGTCGGCAACGACTGGAGCCGCGATGCCCAGCTGTACAATACAGCGATCCAGGCCATTAGAGCCGTAGGCGATACAGCCTCTGTTGATCCCAAAATCGCCGTGCATTTTTCGGGGATCAACACCAAATGGTTTTTCCAGAACCTGATCACCCTGGGTGTTACAGATTTTGACATCATGGGTTTTTCCTATTACTATGGCTGGCACGGCGCGAGCATTTCACAGGTGGGAACCTTTGTAGAAGATCTTGTCGCAAGTTTCCCCGGATATGAAATGATCGCCCTCGAAACCGGTTATCCATGGACCGCACAGAATTTTGATTCGATGCCCAATATCATCACCGGGGCAGACCCGATGTATTCCCCCCTTTCGCCCGAAAAACAACTCTCCTACCTGGTAGATCTGGCGCGGGAGATCATGGTTTCGGGGGGTAGTGGTATGATTTTCTGGGAACCTGCATGGGTTTCGACCCCTTGCCGCACCCCATGGGGGCAGGGATCTTCCCACGACCATGTGGTATTTTTTGACCCCATCAACAACAACTTCATCGACAATGGCGGAGGAAAATGGACAGAACCTCAGTTCTACCAAAACCTCACGACGCCTACCATAACTTTTATGGTAGACATGACCGGGCAGGACGTGTCAAACGGCGTATATATTACGGGCACCTTTACCGGAGCCAACTGGCTGATTGTGCCGATGAGTCTGCATTCAGGGAAGATATACAAGTATTCGACCCAAATCCCGGCAGGAAGTTCGGGTGCATACTACTACCTCACAACCAGCAGCTGGACCAACTACCTCGACTTCAGGGAAACCGTTCCCACTGCCTGTGCAGAGTGGTGGAATAGCGACAGGGGATATGTGATACCCGCGCATGACACCACCTTTGCAGTTAAGTGGGAAAGTTGCGAGACGTTTGTCGCAGGGATCAGGGATAACCTGCTTGCCCGGCAGATTTCGCTTTACCCCAACCCCGCCAGTGATAAAATATATTTGTCATTCAGTGAGGGCTTTGTCCCGACATCCCTAGACATCACGCTCTCCGATATACAAGGTAAGACCTTAAAAACGTGGAAAAAGGCAGGGACAGTAGGGTCAGATCATGATCTGACCCTACCCGTTCTATCCACCGGGGTATATCTGTTGAGGATTTTTGACGGGGAAAATACCGCGGTGTGGAAGGTACAGCTTTAGAGAAAAAAGGCTTTATTGAACGAGCAGACGGCAAATCTCCCCGTTTTGTTGTAAATAAAAATTTTGTGCGGACACCGTCTTTGTTTGATGAATAACTATTTTGAAAATTATACAGATCCAATCCCTGCATTAATCCCGTCTGATTTTCCTGTTTGTGTAAATAATCTGTTCGTAAGGACTCTGTACGCCCGATTCAAACAAACAGCCCACGCGACCTTTTTTATCGATCACCAGATCAGAATAAGCAGAAGGGCCTGGGAATAAAACAATCGTTTGGGGCCATGTAAGTCCACTGTCCCGACTAATTTTCAGACACATATTTTCCCGCTTTTCGGTACTGGCGGGATTGGAAAAGAGTAAGACTGATTGATTTTTGTTGCGATACACCAGCAGGCTTCCCTGGCAGATGGGCTCAATCAGTTCATCCTGGAATCGCTGGTCAGTCCAGGTAAGTCCGCCGTCTTTGCTTGAGGCTACCTGCCTTTTTCGCTGGCTGCGGTCATAGTTGCGCATATTCAGCAAGATCTCGCCATTTTCCAGTTCTGCCACTTCGCATTCATTTACCATATCCATCGGAGTAGTTCCGCCCAGCTGCCATGTCTGTCCGTGGTCATCAGAAAAAATCACATGTGAAAAATACTTTTTAGTCTGCGCTTCTATATGATCGCAGGCAACCATAAGCCTTCCCTGATGAGAGCCATATTGCAGTTGAATACCGGAACCGGGCCCCGTGGCGTACCAGGTCCATTCGGGAAGTTTTACAGAGGCGGTGATTTCTACAGGTGATGACCAGTTTGCCCCGTCATCATCAGAGTGCATGACAAAAACCCTACGGGTATCCGTGCTGGTTTGGTCAATGATCTGAGGTTCGCGGTCTTTGCCAAGGTTCCAGGTAGATAGCAGATGAATGGTGCCTGTCACACGATCCAAAACCGGTGCAGGATTGCCGCAGGTATTGTCGTGATCATCCCATATTACCTGAAGGGCACTCCAGGTTTTACCACCGTCTTTTGACCGTTTGGATACCAGATCAATATCTCCGGTATCGCTGCATCCGCCTTTCCGGCCTTCAGCAATGGCGACAAGCAGGCCTTTTTCGGTGCAGATAATCGCAGGAATCCGAAAGCAGGCGTAACCACTTTCGCCATTTACAAATACTGGGATATTTCTACTTTTTGAAAGTGAATCGGAGGCATTTGTCCGGGCGAAAAGGGCCAGAGCAAATAAAAGGGTAATTGCTATTCTCATTTTAGTAGTTTTCTTCCTTCGATAACCTCTTTTGCTTCAAGATATGCCTGGTGCAATCGTTTTTCCAAATCTTTCCGGGAGGGTAACTCTGTCCAGTACTCGGCAACGATAATACCGTCTTTGTGCATTTCAAGTAATTCTACTTGCTCCCGGCTTGTTTCTGCACATAGAATCAACCCTACTGGAGTTTCTTCGCCAGGCTGCCTTTCGTGTTTATTTAGCCATTTTAGATATAACTCCATTTGCCCTTTGTGTTTGGCATGAAACTTACCAATTTTCAATTCAATAGCTACTAAACGCTTGAGCTTGCGGTGATAAAACAGCAAGTCTAAATAATGATCTTCTCCGTCAATGATCATTCGTTTTTGTCGTTCTACAAAGGCAAAACCTTTACCAACCTCCATTATGAATTTTTCTAATTCTTTCAGAATAGCAGTTTCAAGCTCAAATTCAAGATAGCCTACAGGCAAATTAAGGAAGTCCAGTAGGTACGGATCTTTGAAGTTATCGGACAAATGATGTGTAGTATCTGGCAATTGAAAATTAGCAATAGCTGTACGTTCGTACACTTTTTTTGCAATATATTTTCGTAGTCCTCTTACCCCCATATGTTCCTGAATGGCCTGTTGTGCATAAAACAGTCGTTGTTCTTCTGTTTTGAGAGGTAATATTGCCAGAAAATGTGACCAGCTTAAATGTTGTGTAAGGACAACAACTTTCCCAGAATCTGGAAAAGCAGCTGCAAATTGTAACATCCGCCTTAAATTTTTCTCCTCAAAGTTTCGCCCATATCGCTCTGTAAATTGTCGTGACAGTGTAACGACAATTTGCTTACCATACTCAGCTCGCTTATGTTCCAAAACAAATTCATTGATTCGTTTACCGACTTTCCAGAAAAGCTGAGTCAACACGCTATTAGCCTGCGAAATTACCAGTGCATGGTTTTGCTCAATCAAGCTGTTAAGCTCATTAAACAGAGCTAACTCTGCTTGTATTAGGTCTTTCTTTTTTGCCATTATTACCTATTTACTCGGGTTCTCTTGTCTGTTGTTTTATTTTCAGAAACCCTTCATCATCTTATCTTAAAAGGAATACTGTCACTTATATATGTCCTTTACTACCATACTCCTCCTTACTGATGCGATAATAAGCGGAGTTGGCGATTCCCTTACAATCGTCAAATTTCCAAAAGTGCATATTCAGCTTTTCCAGTACTCTTATGGAAGGGTTGTTTTCTGTAGAAGCACGTCCAATAATCTCATCCAGGTTCAGGTGATTAAAACCATAGTCCAGTGATGCCCTGGCAGATTCGGTTGCGTACCCTTTGTTCCATTCCTTCCGGAAAAACCGAAACCCAATATCCACAAATTTCTCCTCATTGAATTTCAGTCCGCACCAACCTAAAAACGCTTCCGAGACCTTATCCACAACCGCCCAGCGGCCATATCCATATTTTTTGTACGAATCATAATTTTCCAAAAATGTAGCGGCTTCCATGATTGAAGCGAAAGGTTTATCGCCGGTATACCGGACTACTTCCGGATCCGCATTCAGTTCATACATATTTGTGGCATCAGAGAGAGAAAACTCTCGCAGTATTAGCCTTGGGGTTTCGATTATAGGGGTCATTATTGGGGGTTATATCATCTCAAAAGTGGTCAGATTTTTTAAACATATTTTATCAACTCCTCTACAAGTCTAAATACTGTGGTAGATGATTCTTCAGAGGCTGGATCATTATGGTCAAATTGATTATAGTTCCTTCTTGCCCTTTCAATAGCTAATGATTTTCTTTCCTTTTGAGTTTTTTCGTCAATACCATCAAGTAATTCGAACAGATCTTCGGAAATTACCTTACTTCCTTTACCTTCATATTTCAATTTAAACGGCTTTAATAAATCATTGATTTTCCTATTATAATCATTACGATGCATTCCACCACCCTGGTGATCATCAAAATGAAGAATTATCCAGTATTCAAAAGCCTGATTGGAATATGCGACACCGAAGTTATATCCTTCAGCAATGGCAATTGCATTATTGAAGTCAATGTTGATGAAGTCGTCTTTGTCAAAAACACACCAAACCTGATCATAGGTTCCCTCCAGCGCTAATTGCATTGCCCTATTGACCAAAGATACCGTATTGTAACCTTCGCCAACGGGTTTAATCGTAGCAGAGGAAAGCCGAAATTGTCTGAAGTATGAAGGCTCAGTATTTTCCCCTTCACAAACAATCAAAATAGTTGGCTTTTCACGCAACATTGCCGCAGGCCTTTCTACATTTGGCTCAGATCTCCTGCGGGTTTTCAGTTGTTCTCTATGTCGTTGTTTGGCAGCAATCTGTTCAGCCTTTTTGTCCTTCATTTTCATACCGAAACAAGCGATTATTAAGGTTGTCAAAAAAGCCTAAAAATGGAACTGCCCCATATTTACCTCTGATATAATTTTCCTCAAAAGATTCTGTCCGCCTAACCGCTTCTGACTTAAAATCGGCTAAAGAATACAGCTTTGCTTCCCCATATTTATTTTTTTCTGTAAACCAGACCTGATCTCGTCTAAAAAGTTCGGAGCTTAAGAGATTGGTATCGTGAGTATTAAAAATTAATTGCGCATTCTTTTTATTCAACTCTTTGGAATTAAATAAAGACACAATTTTAGAAACCAAATTGGGATGCAACTTTGAATCAAGTTCATCAACAACCAGCATATATCCATTTTCGATAACATCTAAAATAGGGCCGGTCAACGCAAAAAACTTCCGGGTTCCTGAAGACTCGTCATCATCCAAAGAGAGGCTTACACTTCCAATTGCCTTTTTATTTAAATCATACCTTTTATGTATTACCAGAACGTCTGAAATAAATTCAGCATTTTCTTCATTTACCTCTTTAATGATTTTATCTCTTAACTCCATTGGGATATCTTTAGGAATTTTATCAATATCCAACTTTTGAAGTTTAATATCCTGTATTCCTAAATCGGCCGCTTTTAATAATTCTAAAATTTTGGCTTTGTGAAAAGGTTCTTCGGTTCTACCCATTGTAAACCCCTGATACCCTGACTCGTTTAAGCCGGAAATTGTTTTCAGGCTTTTAAACCAATCTATAACCGCAATAGATATGGTATCATTAAACTGTGCTGCTACAGAAACCAACAAAGCATTATCCCTCACTAATCCCTCTTTGATTACTGTATTGCCTTTTGTAAAATTTCTTTGATGGGTCTCAAATTTATTCGCCTCTCTATAGAAAAGCTCAATCTCTTTAGTCTTGGGTTTATAGTATAACCACTCAGAAACTACTTGTCTCCGGTCTGCTTCAAAACCATAGCGATACATGATATTTTTAAATGTGAAAATTACTTCAAACTCACTTGGTGCATTCTCTGTTTCAGTATTTAGCTTAAATGGCTCAACATTAATCTCGTCTCCTTTTTGTCCATATTTTGAGCTGGTAATGACAAAGTGTCTCATAAACATCAGTGCTTCCATAAATTTACTTTTCCCACTGGCATTGGCACCGTAAATCACAGCACTTTTTAAAATTCTCAGGTTGAACTTAGCATCATAACCAATGTTGTCAGACTCACGGGTGTCTTTATCATAGTTTGAGGCAACAAGGCTTAACGCAGCTCTATCTTTAAACGTGCGAAAGTTCTTAATTGAGAATTGGATAAGCATAATAATTGTATTTTTTGCGATATATGTGCAAATATACGTTTTATTTTACCAAAACATACAAAATACATACCCCATTCAATCAACAAAGCCAGCCTCATCTTGCGATAAAGCTGGCTTGTCTCCTATGTGATTTGCAGGTAAGATTCCCTTATGCAAATACCAGGTTCTTCAGGTATTGAGCATCCACCTCTGCGCTTTTCAGCGGCGTGGAGTTTTCATATTTTTCCTGCTCTACAATGTAGTATTCCATACCATTTTCGGCGGCTACCTTCAGTATTTTTGCATAGTCGATAGAGCCTGTACCCAGATCGCAGGAAGCATCCGCCTCTCCTTCAGGCGCTCCTTTCGTGCGGTCTTTGACATGGCAAAGGCGGAAACGGTTGGGGTACTTTTCCAGATATGCAATCGGATCTGCACCACCTGTCACAACCCAGTAAATGTCCATTTCAAAATCGACAGTAGCCGGATCGGTATTTTCCATCATATAATCCTGAGGAAATTGTCCCTCTAACTCCTGGAATGAATAGCCGTGGTTGTGATAGCCAAAACGAATGCCATTTTGCCTGCAGATTTCTCCACACTCGTTAAAAGTGTCGGCGATTTTTTTAAAGTCATCAAGGGTTTTTTGTGGCCCGACCCAGGGTGCGAGGAGGTATTTCATCCCAATCTCTGCAGCCTGTGCAGCTTTGGTTTCGAAGTTTTCTCTGAAATTACAATGGCTCGAAATCATTGTCATGCCCAGTTCGTCGAGATAGGCTTTAAACTCCATATGAGGCATATTCCAGAATAAACCCTGCGGGCCTTCATAACCCTCAAGCTGCTTGTAGCCAAAAGAAGCCACCTGCTTCAAAATTCCTTTAGGGTCAGCGGGCAGATCGTCTCTCAGTGTATATAGCTGCAAGCCAAATTCTTTCAATGTACCCCCCATAGCAGCTTCAGTACCTTCTGTCACTGCCGTCTGGCTGCCGCCACTTTTACATGCCCACTGGGGCAATACCAGCGTTCCGGCAGCTACTGCGCCAGCAACCTGAACAAATTTGCGTCGATTATACTTCATTTTTTTGAATATTTTGTGAGTAGGTGATATGACCTCTAAATATAATAAACATTACTTTATTTCCAGCACGACTACGGAAAACGGAGGAAGTGTAACCTTCAGCGTTTCTCCTTTTTTGCTGAATCCGTCAAAGCTTTTGGGAGCAACTGCATCCGGCTTTTCGAAGGAATTGTAGTCATTGATTTTGCCGGACGAAAGGATTGTACCGCTTACCTTTTTGAACTCAACCCCTCTGACTTCGAGGTCAACGGTGTTGGTCTTGGCGGCGTCGATATTTACCAGCGAAATATGAACCACCCCGGCAGAGTCTTTCGAAGCCGAAGCCGAAATCGCCGGCAGAGATTCCTTTCCATGCATAAAATCAACATTGGTGAGGTTAATTGGCAGCATTTGTGCGTCCTGATGTACGTTGTACATTTTCATCACGTGGTAAGTCGGGGTGAGGATGATTTTGTTTTCATTGGTCAAAATCACCGCCTGAAGCACGTTGATCGTCTGCGCCAGATTGGCCATTCTTACCCGGTCAGCGTGGTTGTTGAAGGTATTAAGGGTAGTACCGGCGATCATGGCATCGCGCATGGTATTTTGCTGGTAGAGAAAACCGGGATTGGTGCCGGGTTCAACGTCATACCATCCGCCCCATTCGTCCACGACAAGCGCTACGCGCTTGTTGGGATCATACTGATCCATAATCGCCGTATGGCGGGTGACGAGTTCCTCCATCTGAAGTGCCCGCTGCATGGTGGTAAAATACTGATCCTGCGAAAATTCGGTAGCAGAACCCTTAGCGCGCCAGTCTATCACCGAATAATGGTGAAGCGCCACGCCTTCGAGCAGGTTTCTCGGGATATTTTTCATCAGCACTTCCGTCCAATGGTAGTCATCCGAACTTGCACCCGAAGCAATGCGAAATACGCCCGAGCTATTGCCCCAGTCCCCCATAAAAGTGGTATACTGGCGGTAAATATTGGCATAATATTCGGCGGTCATATTTCCCCCGCAGCCCCAGGCCTCGTTGCCTACACCCCAGTATTTTACATGCCAGGGATTGTCGCGACCATTTTCTCTGCGCAGATCGGCCATCGGGCTTTTTCCGCCGTGATTGACGTACTGAAGCCATTCGGCGACTTCCTGTACCGTACCGCTGCCCACATTGGCGGAGAGATAGGGTTCGGTGCCCAGAAGTTCACACATATTGAGGAAGTCGTGGGTTCCGAAGCTATTGTCTTCGGTTACGCCTCCCCACCACTGATTGACGATGGAAGGGCGTTGGTCTTTGGGGCCAATACCGTCTTTCCAATGGTATGTATCGGCAAAACAGCCACCGGGCCAGCGCAGATTGGGGATTTTCAGATCTTTGAGTGCAGCGACCACATCGTTGCGCACACCGGCGGTATTGGGAATCTGGGTATTATTTTCCCCCACAAAAAAACCACCATAAATACACCGCCCCAGGTGTTCGGCAAAATGACCGTAAATATGTTTATTGATGGTGTATTTGCCCTGATCGGCATTGACGATTACACGGCTGGCGGGAGAACTCTGCCCATACATATTGAATGAAAAACAGGCAAAAAAAAGTGTTAGTAGTAATAGGCTGTTTATTTTCATAAGAAAAGGATTAATTGTTTTACCCTGTGAAAATAGAAAATCATATTTACCTTTTGCATTTTTTTTCCATTGACACCCGCACAAAAAACCCTGACTACCCGCTTTGAAACACAATTTTAATGATCGCCTCGTAATTGGGGGTATGTATCTTAATGACGATTTTTTGCTTTCTTCGCGGCAGTAAGATATGCTTTCATTTTTTCCGTGTTTCCCATTTCCTGATAGATTTCCGCAATTCTCAGCAAGATTTCAGGGTCAGTGGGTTCGCCATTTTGCAAGGCAGCAGACAGCTCCGTATTCAGGCTTTTCTGGTACCGGAGTTGTTTCCGGCAGTTTATGCAGTTCTTAGGCTTCGAGTACACGACAAATTGCAGTTCTTCATACCAGTACAGCTGTTCTTCCTTCGAAAAAGTGAAATGCTCCCGACAGGTTTCGCAGGTAAGTGATTTATTGATGTACATCAGATAGGGAAATCCGAAATCCCAGGGCGACTGAAAAGTATAATATTGCTTATCAGGATTCCCCAAAAGGGCCTTTCCGCTGGCAAAGCAGTCGTCACAGGCCCATATTGAAGGGTTCCGGGACAAGGTTTCCATCAATCCCTTCGACCGCGGGAGGCCGGTGGGGAGAGTAAGCCCATTAAACGGGAAAAGCGACAGCATTTTTGTGAGCTGCTTTTCTTTTACCTTTCCATGGCAGCAGGGGCAGGTTAAGTTGATTTTGGGGGACATAGGAGGCAGGGAATTACTTTCTTGCGCGGATTGGGTGCAGTCTAAAATATACGCAAATGTTTTATGTAGTGGTGTATTCCCCCCGTGAAAATAGAAAATCAAATTTACCTTTTGCATTTTTTTTCCATTGACACCCGCATAAAAAACCCTAACTACCCGCTTTAAAACACAATACCTATAAAAATATGCTTGTCAGAACTTATGGAAGCGCGGTGGAAGGCATTCACGCAACCATGATCACGGTGGAAGTAAATGTCGCCCAGGGCGAATTTGGTTATACCATGGTAGGCCTTGCAGACAATGCCGTTCGCGAAGGATACCAACGCATCCGTACCGCCTTTCTCAACAACGAAATCAAGTTTCCCCGCGCCCGCACGACCGTCAATATGGCCCCTGCCGACATTCACAAGGCGGGTTCGGCTTACGACCTCACCATTGCGATGGGCATCCTGGCCGCTGCAGGGGACATACGCCCCGACAAGGTGAGCGAGTATCTCATCATGGGCGAACTTTCTCTCGACGGAACCCTCCGGCCAATCAAAGGCGTTTTACCCATCGCCGTAGAAGTGCGCAAACACGGACTAAAGGGCATGCTTGTGCCGAAAAAAAATGCTGCCGAAGCCGCCATTGTCAACAATATCGACGTCATTCCCATCGAACATCTGATCGATGCCGTCGATTTTCTCGACGACCGGCGCGAGATCCCTCCCGTAGTGCGCGATACCCGCGAGATATTTTTCGACGCGCAGCGCGATTTTCCTTTTGACTTTTCCGATGTGAAAGGCCAGGAAAACGTAAAACGCGCCCTCGAAGTAGCCGCCGCCGGCGGGCACAACGCCATACTCATCGGTCCGCCCGGCGCGGGCAAAACCATGCTCGCCAAACGAATGCCCGCCATTCTGCCGCCGCTGTCTTTGCAGGAAGCGCTCGAAACCACCAAAATACACTCCGTTTCGGGGTTATTGGGAGAAAACACCTCCCTGGTGGCGCAGCGCCCTTTTCGTTCGCCGCACCATACCATCAGCGACGTGGCTCTGGTGGGAGGTGGCGGCGTGCCACAGCCCGGCGAAATCAGCCTTGCCCACAACGGCATCCTCTTTCTCGACGAGTTGCCCGAGTTTAAACGCACCGTGCTGGAGGTGCTGCGTCAGCCGCTCGAAGAGCGGCGGGTAACCGTTTCCCGCGCCAAAGTTACGGTGGACTACCCCGCCAATTTTATGCTCATTTCGAGCATGAATCCCTGCCCCTGCGGCTATTTTAACCACCCGGAAAAAAGCTGTGTGTGCGGGCAGCAGCAGATTCAGCGTTACATGGCCAAAATCAGCGGACCGCTGATGGATCGGATCGATCTGCACGTTGAGGTAACGCCCGTGCCGTTTGACGAACTTACCTCACGGGAAAATGGCGAAAGTAGCCAAATCATTCGCGAGCGGGTAATCGCCGCGCGGCAGATACAACTGGAACGGTTTAAGACATTGGAAGGCGTGTATTGCAACGCCATGATGCCCGCCAATATGGTGAGGAAGATTTGTCAGATCGACAAGCTGGGAGAAGGACTGCTCAAAACCGCGATGAAAAAGCTGGATCTGAGTGCCCGGGCCTTTGACCGGATACTGAAGGTATCGCGCACGATTGCCGATCTGGCAGCAGCGGAGGCCATACGGCCGGAGCATATCGCGGAGGCGATTCAGTACCGCAGTTTGGATCGCGATAGTTGGGGGAGTTGAAATGACGACTTGTTATTTTTTATAAAATTTATCATCCAGCCATTTTGCCGGATTGTTTTTAATGTATTCCGAGATTCTGATATAGGCCTTCTCGTTACGTATAATGTGTTCGTAATAATTGCGTTGCCATAATTTTCGGTTAAAGGGCCACCACCCCAATGTTTTCACACCCCGAATATATTCAACGGTTGTTATTGATTTGAATGCATCCATCACATCACCAACCGTTTTTCCATTTCCGGTAGGGGCAATCCCTTGTGGTTGCCCCATATCACCATTAACCAATGATTGCCCCGTATCACCATTAACCAATGATTGCCCCGTATCACCATTAACCAATGGTTGCCCCATATTTTGTGGGATATCCACGGTTTCATCGGGGGTATCCACCATTTTGGCAGGGGCAATCCCTTGTGGTTGCCCCGTATCACCATTAACCAATGGTTGCCCCATATTTTGTGGGGTATCCACGGTTTCATCGGGGATATCCACCATTTTGGTAGGGGCAATCCCTTGTGGTTGCCCCGCATCACCATTAATCAATGGTTGCCCCATATCACCATTAACCAATGATTGCCCCGTATCACCATTAACCAATGGTTGCCCCATATTTTGTGGGTTATCCCCGGTTTCATCGGGGGTATCCACGGTTTTGGTAGGGGCAATCCCTTGTGGTTGCCCCATATCACCATTAACCAATGATTGCCCCATATTTTGTGGGATATCCACGGTTTTATCGGGGGTATCCACCATTTTGGTAGGGGCAATCCCTTGTGGTTGCCCCGCATCACCATTAATCAATGGTTGCCCCATATCACCATTAACCAATGGTTGCCCCATATTTTGTGGGTTATCCCCGGTTTCATCGGGGGTATCCACGTTTGCACCAAAAATATCCACGGTTTCATCGGGGGTATCCACAAGGGATACCCCTACCGCGACCGTATTTTCGTTATTTGGGGCGACCTCAATGGTCGCCCCAACGATTTCCAAAATGGCGTGGAAATGGTTGGGCATTACGATGTATTCGTGCAATACAATATTTTTAAACCGTGCTGGCAATTTCAACCATTGGGTTTCCACCATTTTGCCTGCATCATTTAAAATCATTTCGCCTTGTGCGGGCAATCCCTCGTGGTTGTCCGGTTGGGGCAATCCCTCGTGGTTGCCCCTTTCGTGCGCAACTATTTCCCCAAACAAACATGCCCTATTCTGCACACATATCGTAATAAAATACAAACCTGCCTTCGAATAATCGTACCCTTTCAAACGGATAGACCTGCGATGGTGAATTTCGGGGTTGTAGGATGAATTTTTTTTCATCTTGGGTTTATGGGTTGTGCGAAAAAATCATGCTAAGAAAACCAACGCTTTAGCTTAACAATAAAATCGGGATCACTGTATCCTTCCTTTTTCAATCTCGATAATGATGATGGTCAAAAGAGGTGAACGCCGTTAGTCGCTACTGCGTCTTCGCCAAAATCGCAATCCGCTAAGGATGAATACGCTCAAGATGAACGCGATGATAGAATAAAACCATTTATAGCCTGTGCTGTTTTTTTCTTTGCCATTTTCACCAGATAGAGAAGGGACATCAAACAGACTGTCAATCACCTTTAACTGGTTACTATCCATCAATACCTGTGGGTTGAGGATATTTCTGTATTCAACATTTTTTCCAATAGTTGTATCCCAATAGTATCCAGTAGCTGTTCTCCAAATATATTTACCATCTGTATCCTCCCCACTCCCATGCTGAATCCTTACTGATATTTCGGGCATTTGATAATATTTTAGGTTAAATTCCTTTTCGGGGTTTTTGCCTGAATTTATCCACCCTATTTCATCATTCCGAATTTGCAGGTAAAAATTATCCCCATCTTCCATCTCTTCTTTTAGGAGTTCTTCCAATTGATATAAAGTAAATCTATTTCCTTTTTTTTGTGTATATTGATGGAATAAAATAAAGGCAATTCTTTTATTGTAAATCTCTTTTGCCGACGTATCCTCAACAGCATAAGATGCTTTAAAGTATGCACGAGCAGCCAGCTGCCTTGCACCACTAATATAAGCTGCATTCAACAACAAATCACCCAGTGCTTCAAGCAGGATCGGGGAGTTATAATTACCGAATTTCATCATCCCCATAACTCCTGATAATGCTTTATCCAACTCATCTTCAGGAAGATGATCAATTTTACTCCTTGCAGCACTATCAAAATCCAATTTGTATTTATTTAACAGGAATGAGTAAAAATTCCCCCATTCACTCGGAGGAAAATACATCCAATAATCCGGGCCGCCATGTGTAAAAGTCGAATTTAAAGGCATCGGGATTTTTCCATCATGCATTTTACTCAAAACATATTCGGCCAGATAACGCTGATAAATTTCTCTTCCAAAATGTGCATTAGGATTAATTTCTATAGCCCTATCAATATATCTGATTCCTGTTTCATACGACCCATCATGTAGGTAAAATGTCCCCAGATTGGCGTATGTTTCATATATTCCTGATTTTATGCTGTCTTTATTCAACATAATACCAATTGCTTTTTTATCATTCCCAATCTTTGAATACGATACAGAAAGGTCATCATACAGAGCCAAACTGTCGGGAAATATTTTAAGTTTTGCCTCTCTGTCTTTTATCCGCCAATAATGAAATTCTGGAGAATGCCGGAGAAATTTACCTGAAATCAATTCAATGACACCAGGAAACTGTTGTCGCTCCATTTCAATCGTGTCATAATCCCACATACAGGCAAAAACTGCAAAGAAATTTGACATGAGTAAGATAAGGGCAAAAATCTTGCGCTTCATATTTTTGTATTGTGTCTAAAATTTGTTGATTTTCTGCTAAATATCAAAGTGTTTGCCTAAATATGTCCCCGTCCGGGGTTCCCCTCACTCCCCCGGTACCCACTCCGGGTGCTGCTTCGCCCAGTCGGGCTCGGGAAACTGCCGCAACGGCGAATATCGCTTGTACGTCTCCCACACATCGCCGCTGCCGGTTACCCGTGGATCGCCCGTTTCTTTCAGATAACGCATCAACTGCTCCGCCAGGCGGGATCTTACTGCCGCGTGTTCGGGTTTTTCTGCCAGATTGTGCAGACAGTCAGGATCGCTTTTGATACTATACAACTCCTCCGCCGGACGAAGGTCCACCGCCAAGGTGAGGTATTTGCTGTATTCGGGGCTGTCGGCTTCCTTGATCAAAAATTGTAACGTCGGACCATCATCGATATCGTGATATCCCTGGTCCCGCTGACGGGTAGAGATGTCCATCAGTCCGCCAAATTTTTCGCCCGGCCCCGCCGGCCACCGCTCGGGCTTGAAGTTGCGAATGTACAGATACTCCTCCGTACGCACACACCGCTGCGGATATCCCAGCGACCTGTACCGCGAGGACGAATGCCGCTCCCGCGCCGCATATACCGCCGTTCGCGTCGGATCTACTTTCCCGCTTTTGCCCGAAAGCCAAATACTCATCAGGCTCTTGCCTGCCATCGGGTACTCGCCGGGATGAACTACTCCCGCCGCTTCCAGCAGGGTCGGGGCAATATCCGTAAAACTGACCAGATCGTCCACCACATGCCCGCCTTTGATTTCGGCTCCCCAACGCACGGCCAACGGCACATGAATGCCGTACTCGTAAGTATTGGCTTTCGCGCGGGGAAAGGGCATCCCGTTGTCTGCGGTTACGATGACGATGGTATTTTCGAGTTCGCCGGCTTCTTCGAGCATGGCCAGCATCCGGGCAAGGTGGCTGTCAAACCATTGGATTTCATAGCCATAGTCGGCCATATCGCTACGCACCACGGGCACGGCGGGCAGGAAGGCAGGCACTTTGATTTTGGCGGGATCTATTCCGTTTTCTGCGCCAATCCCCTCCAGATACGCCCTATGGGGTTCGTGACCGCCATACCAGAAGTAAAAGGGTTCGTCGGCAGGTTTTGATTGTAAAAATTGGGCAAAATTGGCGGCGTAATCTGTCGCAGATATGCCTGCCGGACTTTCCATTTTATAGTTATTCCATTCCGGACCAGCGGGATTTTGGGTGCGACCCGATACTTGCCAGTTGCCAGGACCCCAGCCTTTGCCGGTAAAACCGGTCTGATATCCTGCGGCATCGAGCAGGTCGGGAAACGTTACATATTTTGTGGGGAAACTGCTGGCATGGGTTCCGGCTTCCTCCAGTTGCCAGCAGTTGCGGCCGGTGAGGAGCGCGGCTCTCGACGGACTACAGCCGGGCGAGGCGACAAATGCCTGGGTGAATAAAATCCCCTCTTTGGCGATCCGGTCAAATGCCGGTGTGGCAAATGACGGGAAACCGTAGGCGCCATTATGGGGAAAGGACTGATCGTCAGCAATGGCAATCAGGATATTGGGGCGTTTGGTGCGCGATCCGCTGGTTTTCTCCCATGGGGAAATATTCACTTCTGCCCGCTGCAGAACAGTTGCTTCTTCCCCTGTTATCTCAAATACAGTTCCGTGCCGGATTCCTTTGGGCATTTGCAATTCTGCCGAACGGTCTTCCCAGGTTTTGAAGTCTTTGGAAGTCAGCAAGCCGTACTGATGCTGGGTGTATTTGTCAAAATAGAGAAACCATTTGCCGTTGATCTGTGTCGCGGTTGGCCCCTCCGCCCAGTAATCTCCGGTAATGGGTTCTGATGCACGGGTCCATGGACCGGGAAGGTTGTCTGCATAGGTCAGGCGAATATTTTTCTCGGGGGTGGGAATAAGCGATTCGTTTTTGACAAACATGGCGTATTTCCCGTCTGCCTTCACGATGCTACCGTCAATGACATTAAATCCCTGATCGAAAAATAGCCGGGTCGGGCTAAAGGTCTCAAAATCTTTGGTTGTGGTAAAATACATCCGGTGGTTCTGGCCTTTGCGTTCGCTTTTGTCTGTTTTGGGAAATCGGCCGGGAATGGTTGACGACCAGAATATCATAAATTGCCCTTGTTCCTCATCATAGAGAACCTCCGGCGCCCAGCAGTTTTGCACTTTGGGTTCATGCGCCATGACGGGAATGGCTTTTTGTTCTGACCAGTGGATGAGGTCTTTCGAATGGGCATAGCCAATCGTGACGCCGCTCCAGGAGGTTGTCCATACCATGTGGTATTCGCCGTCGGGCCCGCGGGTGATGCAGGGGTCGCGCATGAGTTTTGACTCGCCGATGAGAGGGGAAAGAAAAGAATTGCCATTGTTCAGCGCCTCCCATTTTACGCCATCGCGGCTCAAGGCAAAGTGCAGTCCGTCTTCGCCATTTCCGGTGAAATAGGAAAATATATAGGCCTTATCCGAAATTGGCTGAAGGGTAACAGGGCCTATTAACCCGGACTCATAGGTTGGCCATTCGGAAGCATCAAATTTTTTGTAGTCGCGGTTGACAAAGTTGATGTCGTAGAAATTTTTCCAGTTTACGCCCTGCCGGTCGAGTTCGCGGATGCGGTTGGCGGCCAGATTGGTTACTTCTACCTGAAGGAGGTTGCCTGTAGGTTTTAGTTTGGTTAAATGGCAGGTATAGGGTGCAATCAGTCGGGTTATAATTTTTTCGCCATTGAGGTAAATAGTGGCCGTTTCTGCGACTTTTCCGAGGTCGAGCAGATAGTTTTTCCCTGTACCCGGATCATCAAAGGTCAGGCTGTATCGGGCCGTTCCGGCAAAGGATTCTTCCGACTTTCCCCATTCTGCCCAGCTGGTAAGTGTGGTGAGATTTTTTTTCGGGGGAATGGCCGGACCGCCGGAGAGGAATTCCACCTTCCATTCGCCGGTCAATGGGATATCTTGGCCTGCCGGATACTCGTACACCCAGCGGGGACCTTTGATTGTTTCGGTGAGGGCGCGCAAAATGAGGGACGCTTTTGCAGGAAGCTGGACAAATACCTGTGTTTTGTTTTTTTCGGGCGGACGTATATCGCCCAATCCGGTTTTACCGGTCATCGGATCCATGATGATCACAGAACTACCTTCCGCAGCGAGGGTAACATATCCGGAAAAAGGCTGATTGCCTTCATTGACAACCAGGTAGTACGTTCCCAAAGCATTTTTCCTGCGAATAAACCCCAGTTCGCCATTTTTACTCAAGACTTCACGCCGAACGCCCCTGTCTGCCATTTCGCGGGTTACATCCACGACAAGTTTGACCGGTGTCTGGGTGAGAATCCGCTGCCATGTCTCCACGAGAATCTGGCTATTGACGGTTTTATTTTTCCAGCCGGGGGCGAATCGGGGAATATGTTTTTCCATTATGATTTCTCCACCCGTTTTGGCCAGATTTTCTACTGCCAGCGCTGTTTCAATGGGCATATAATCACAGCCGGGAATCAGCACCAACCGATAAGCACTGCCTCCGGGTGTGACTATTTTCCCATCCTGAAATGAGCAATTCTGCAATTGCTGGTCGGAAATATAATCAAACGAATAACCCATCGATTCCAGCTTTTCGGCCATGCGACCAAATTCGCTGTTGATAAACCACTCGGGTTTGTGTACGACAAACTGCTGCTTCAAATCACCTTCCCGCTCAATGACATCGTGATAGGGCCAGTAAAGCAAAATATCATTGTCTGGTTTCCCATCCTGAAGCACAGCCTGCCCCCGTGAGATATAATCCGAAAGTGCAGGCACTTCCTTCCACAGCGGATTTTGGGGATTCATCTGCACTGAGGCGTAAAACAACCAACCCGGCCAGGGCACATCCTGCGGGGAATAGACCGTCCCGTGAAAAAACACATGATTGATTCCCCCCAGCCAGAGGTGGTCAATCGCTGCCTTCATGCTGTCCAGCCCGACGGTAAAATGTTCGCCCAGCCAGGTACAGCTTTCAGAAGATGAGTATAACCTTCCGGCTACGTGGGCAGCGGAGGACGCAAACCGATTGATCAGCCGGTTGGCATCGGGACCAGAGAGCGGACCGAAGATTTCGGTTTCAGGCACATCTGCGAGCGCATAAAGGTCGAGCAGGTTGCCGGGCGAACCATGCGCCTGGTTGCGGAAAAGGCTGCCTTTGGCATGCGCCCAATCTCTGAAACTCGTAAAAAAGTCATCCCGCAACATGATGCCCAGCACTTCGCGGTAGTCCGCCTGAATGGATTCTACTTCCATATGCCAGCCTTTTCCACTGAGAGCGGGCAAGTGCTCGCGCAAATCGTAACCCTTGATTTCTGCGAAACGGTCAAATATTTCGCGGGAAACGTCGCCGGTGTATTCAAAAGAATCGTGGAAATAGCTATGCAGCGGGCCGTGCGGCAGTGTGCCGACCCGCTGGTCATACGCTTCGAGAAACCGGGACAAAGCACCGGAAGAATAGGGCGTAATGCTATACCCCTCCCCGCCGGGGGCGGGGCGTTTGACATTCCCCCCGCGAAATACCATTTCGGCTGTCCAGATTGTCCATTCTCCTTCCGGCACTTTCCAGCGAAGGGTAGAATCTTTTCTGATTCGTCCGGAAAGATCGAGCGTTTGTCCGGGGCCGTAAGCCATGACAGACAATATTCGCCTTCCCTTAAAATCCGCTTTCCATTTTGCGCCGGGAAGCAGGGAAAGGGAAGAAATTTCCATTCGCGAGTCGGCGTCCTCCAGCTTTACCCAGGGGCCACCAGTGCGCCAACCCGAGCCGGGCGGAATATCCACGGAAAGGCCGAGTCGTCGGGCTTCTTCAAGGGTGAAGTCCAGCATACTCACCCAGCCGGGTGAGAGGTAAGGAAGGAATCGGGCTTCCTGTCCTTTTGCGCCGTAGATCGGCGTGATTTCCACCCCGCCAAAACCGGCGGCGGAGATTTGCGCCAGATTCCAGGTGATATTCGCACTGTCAACCGCGCTGCCGGGCCACCACCAGCGGGTCCAGGGTTTGGATTCCCGGGAGGATTCCGGCCATTCGAAAAGTACGGGCTGCGCGGTCAGAGAGGAAACCGTTACCAACAGAAAAAACACACTACGGAGGAAAGGGGCAATGAGGGAAGACATCCTGATTTATTTTGGGTTAGCGATTTGTAACTGACTCAAGTACAAGGTCATACGGTGAATCTCTTCATTTTCAATATTAAAAATCCTGTACGTTACCTGCGGGTCGTCCCGCCTGGTGTCAAAGTCCAACTGACCAAACGAACAGGTTTTGTTATATCCAAACAGGGCCTTAGGCATGACCTTATGTGTATGGACATTGGTCAGCTTGGAGCTCATAAATTCGTAAAAATCGTAGCCGTCAGGCCGCTCAATATGCCAGGCATCTGAGCGATGGCGATCTGCTGAGATCAGAATCACTCCATCAATTTTTTCAGACTCAATAAACGAAAAAATTTCTTCCCTTTCACCCGAATAACCATCCCAGGTATCGAGGCTGCCCGGTTTGGTACCCTTTGCCCAAGGCACAGAAGATGCAAGAATTTTAAAAGTGCCCTGGGAGGACTTCAGTTTTTCTTTGAGCCATTCTTTCTGCAGGTCTCCCAGCATGGAAGGATTTTCCTGTTCAGGGTCTTCGCGGTAGTAGCGGCAATCGAGCATAATAAAATCCACATCGCCCATGGAAAAATCAAAATAACAGCCGGGATCAGTTTCACCTCCGCCAAAGGAAGGATTCATCCACTGATTTTGGAAGAGATGCCAGACTTCGCGTTTCCAGTATGGGCTATCTTTATCCGGTCCGCCTCTTTCATCATCATAGGTAAAATCGTGGTCATCCCAGATGGCATACAGGGGAGTAGATGAGGCAAATCTTCGGAATTCGGGGCGGGACTGGCGGCGGTAATAACAGTATTGCTGAGTCGCGGGGCGTTCGGGATGATCGATATACACATTATCACCCATCAACAGAAAGGCACTGAGATTGTGTGTATTGAGGGTATCCCACATTCTTTCAAACCAGGGAGTATAACCCGCCCCACCGGCAAAGCCGATACGAAAAGCAGATTTTTCTCCTTTTTCCGGCGCGGTAGTAAATGAATAATTTCCGCCCGCCTGTTTGCCATCCACAAAGATCTGATAACCATAAGCTTTTGAAGTCTGAAGTCCCTGTACGCTCAGTTTGGCGGTAAATTCATGCTCCGCATTTGTCCAAACAGTTTCGGAACGGGCAATTTCCTCCGTGGTCGCAGGGTTAAACACTTTGGCAAATACTTCTGCCGGGCCATGGGTGCGGAGCCAGACAGAGATGCCATCGGCGGTTTTGTTACCAAGTGTAGGGCCATGAAGGACACGGGAGACGCCCAGAGAATCGACAAACTTCCGGAAATCTTCATACTGAAGCAGCGGGTCAAACATTCCGTTGAGGTTGCTGAGAAAACGTTCGGGCAGCAGCCCTTTTTCCACTGCCTCACGGGCAATATTTGTTGCGCCGGACAGATTTCCCCTTCGCGTAAGCAGCAGTGTGCGGGCGTATAAGCCTTCGGGGTCATTGGGGTTAAGCGCGAGAAAATCGTTCAGATAATTATCTGCATTGTGCCAGTAACCGGCTTCGATTTCGGAGATGGTCTCCCGGTTGAGTTTTTTGTACTGCCCGTCGAGGGTAATCTCGCGTTTTTCCTGCTTGATTTCGGTAGGAGTGTAGGGCGGAGGCGTGCGAAATTGAGAAAGCAGGGCCGCTATTTGGGTTTCGGGAAGAGGCACAATGAATGTCACTTCTTCGAATTCGCCTTTAGGGCGGCCATAGTTGGCGGTTTGAGCTTTTTTGAGCAGACTGGCAGACGCCTTTTTTCTTTTTATCACCTGTGAATGCCAGTCCAGGGAGAGCCATTCGCCGGACTTTGTTACAACCTGGAGATTACCTTCGGGGGAGATTTCGGCGAATTTCCATTCACCCGCTTCCCGGTTGTGCCAGGTATGGAGAAAACGCCCGCCATTACCGGTGAGATGTGCCGTAGAGAAATCGCCACTAAGCAGGAGGTGGTAATTTTGGGAGAACAGATTACCAGTAATCAGAAAAAGCAGGAGGAAAGGAATATTTTTCATCAGGGTTGAGGTGTTTTTGGGGGTAACAAAATATATGGTTTAGAAGGCTTCGACCTGTTAGGTTGAAATAGGTAATTGAATGACTACCTGACACTTACAATCGTCACTAATACTATCGACCTGTTAGGTCGCCGCTTATCAACCTAACAGGTCGAACCCATCACTCCCTCCCCATCTCCAACTCCAATTCCCCGCCACTCGCAAAATCCCGATGGTAAAACCACCAGCTATCCAATGGCTTTCCATTCAGGCTGGCTGCTTTTATATAGCGGTTCCGGGCAGAATTGTTTTTTACATTGATGGTAAACTTTTCGCCCGAATAATATCGCTGATCCAGATGTATGGTCACTTTGTCAAATATAGGGCTGGACAACTCGTAAATGGGTTCTTCATTTGCCCCGCCCTGCATAGAAAACAGCCCGATTTTCATCAATACAGCCAGTGACCCCATCAGCCCCTGATCTTCATCTCCGCTATACCCGCTGCTGTGATCGACGCCGCTATAGACCGAATCAATCACCTCCCGAATCCAGTACTGTGTCAGGTCTGGCCGGTCAAAATAGTTAAAAATATACCCGGTCTGCATCGAAGGCTGGTTGCCGTAGTTGATCGGTATGCGGCGCAGTTCTTCCTGCAACTCGGCATCATGCGCTTTACCGGAGGTAAATCCTTGTTTGGCGGCGGCTTCAAATGACTGATTCAGTTTTTTTGCGGCGGCTTCTTTTCCCCCCATTAATTCTGCCAGCCCGGGAAGGTCGTGGGGCACAAACCAGCTCGACTGCGCACCATTCGATTCGTTGAATCCGTGTTCATAGTTGTAAGGATCAAATGGCTCCAGCCATTTACCTTCTATATCTTTTGGACGAATCCACCCCGAAGAGGGGTCATAGATTTTTTTATACCCCTGGCTGCGGGCCATAAAGTATGCGTAGTCTTCCTCTTTTCCCATCTTTTTTGCCAACTGTGCCAGCGTCCAGTCCTGATAGCCGTATTCGAGTGTAAGACTCGCTCCGTCCTGATGAAAGCCAAACTTCCCTTCGGGAATCGGGAAAGGCACATAGCCGTTTTGCATATAGTGGCTCAGTCCGCCGCCGATAGCGGTTTCGTGTTCATAACCAGCTTTGGCCATGATGCCGCCTTCCATATGATTTTTTTTCAAGGCTGTCCACAGTTCTTCATTGTCAAATCTGCCGATACCCTTCATGAATGCGCTCACAAAAAAAGGGGTGGCCGAAGCGCCGGTCATCACATAGGTATAATTTCCGCCGGAAGGGCCTCTGGGAATCAGTCCGCCATCGCGGTACATCATCAGCATCGACTGACAAAACTCATCCACCACCTGCGGATATGCCATTCCCCAAAGGGTGTTGATCGTCCATTGGGCACCCCAGAAGGAGTCGGAGTTGTAATGGTTAAATGCGGGTTTCCCTTCGGCATTCAGCGGTATTTGCCCGATTCTCGGTGCAGGGCCCGTCATGTCTGTGTATTGGCCATTGACATCGCTGATGATACGGCGCCCTTGCAACGCATGCCACAGGTCTGTATAAAACCGCACCTGCTGGTCGTGGGTCCCGCCTTCGACTTGTATTTTGCTCAGCCAATTATTCCAGGTATCGCGGGACTCGGCGGATACTTTATCAAAATCCCAGTGGCTGAGTTCTGTGTCAAGATTCAGTCGGGCCTGGTTTTCGCTGACGTAGGAAATACCGACTTTCATCATGACAGGTTTCGATCCGGGTTGGTCAAATCTGACAATTCCTCCGCATCGGGCATCTGCGATTTGGGAGATATTTTTTTGAAGATTTTCGCCTGCCCATCCATCAAGGGACTGAAAAGGGCGATCAAACCGCGCCACAAAATATACGCGGTAAGGCTTCGGACGACGGCGGGTAGGGGCATTGGTAGTGTATCCTTCGATTTCGGTATCGCTCACTTTGCGAAGGAGTCCGTCTGTCATTTCGGAAGGGCCGAGCATCCCACCGAGGTTAAAAACGATTTCCCCTGCTCCTTTTTCGGGAAATGTATATCTGTGAAAACCGACCCGGGTTGTAGAGGTAAGTTCTGCCGTGATGTTATAGCGGTCAAGCTGCACTTTGTGATAGCCGGGTCTGACGACTTCAGTTTTGTGGCTAAAGGGAGAGGCAAAACCTTCTGCTCCCTGCAAATAATCGACTTCGCCGTTGACAGGCATGACCGATACACCGGCGAGTTGCCAGGCGTGGATATGGCTAAATCCGCGAATGGTATCCACATCATACCGGTATCCGCTGCCCCATGCGCCTTCGACGAGGTTGTCTGGGCTGAGGTTTACCATACCAAACGGACGACTCGCTGAGGTGAAAAAAAACCACCTGGAGTTGGCCGCATCGACGAGCGGATTGACGAGGTCTACGGGCGCTGAAGGGGTAGAAGCAGTTTGGGATGAATGGCTGCAGGCGAAGAAAATGGCCGGGAAGAGGAAAAGGAAATATCGAAACATAGAATATGGATGAATAATGGTGCAGGCCCGGGCTTCTGCCGGGGCGGCAGAAAGATAGGAAATTTTGGGGGAGATTATCAAAAAGCCCGGGCCCCGTTAGCTTTTCGCCCGATAGTCGCCTCTATCAGAGCCGGTAAAATGACCAAATCTGAAATAAGCGCCGCAATACAGCCGGTTACCATTGAAAGCCCTAACACGCTTACTGCCTCCAAACCGGAAAATGCCAACACGGAAAAACTGATGCCCAGTACCAGCGTGGTCATCAATACGGGCCGGCCTGAGTCGAGAATCACCTTGTCAAAATGTACATTCGAAGACTTCTGCTTTTTATATGTCGCAAGAATATGCATCGTGTCATCAATCGCAATACCAAAAGCAATAGAAAATGCCACACTGGTCCCTGCACGCAATTCTATATCCAAAAAACCATATAAAGAAGCCAGCGCCAACAAGGGAATAATATTGACGACAAGCGAAATAACCGCCTCCACAATGCCTTTGAAATATATCGACAACATGATAAAAGTGATCAGCAACGCTGTAAAAAGTCCGCGCATGATACTCCGGGAAATATCAATCGTATTTTTATCCGCCATTCTTGAAATACCGGTATAACTGATCTTCAGCTGGTCAAAGTCATGATCTGCTGCCACGGCTTGCGTAAGGCTGTCATACCTGCGGGTAGCAACCTGACTTCCTTCATCATTCATCAGACCGTAAAACCTGAAATACTTCCTGTCTTCAGTAGCTACCTTGAATTGTGCACCTTCATACGGAAGATCTTTTTGCGGGCCAACAAGAAACCGTGAATGAAAATGGTGTCTTATAAGGCTGTCCAGTCTGGGAAAAACATTATCCGGGACAAGGAGACTCCGGTCTTTTTTCTCAACAAAAATGGATAATGGCCGCGTACCGGAAAATGCATGATCAAAATATTGGGTGTTCTGTGGGATCTCAGAGTCGCCCGGAATACCCGACAGGAGATACGAATTTGTCCGTACTCCCCTGATACCCATAATAATAAAGACTGCAAAACCTGCAATGGTAACAAACTGTACAATCCGGTTTCTGTACCCTCTCGCTACCCAATTGACAATCACCCAATCCAGCACTTTATCCAGTATCGATATCGTTTGATATTTTCCCAACGGCAGGAGCGAAAACAGGGTAATGGTAAGCAAAAAAGTGTACATAACCCCTATGGCTACAAAACCACCAAACTCTACAATCGCCTGTATCCGGGTGGTAAGCAGACTGGCAAAACCAATTGCCGTCGTGACAGAAGTAAGCAACAGCGCGGCAAAGTGATAAGCGACCCGTTGGCTTCCTTCGACCGGCCCCGTACCCTTGACGATATGAATGATATCTGAGGTTGAAATGACCAGTATCAGTGTGGGCACCATGGTGGTAAACATGTTGATATGCAGCCCGAGGTATCCCATGATGCCCAATGTAAATGCGATCGAAAGCAACGGCACAACCAGTGCAATCAATAAGAGTCTGACCGACCCTAATATCAGAAAGAGAAGTAAAATGACCAGGCAACCGGTTGAGGCAAACAACCAGCCCGAATCTTCTTTCATAAATTTTTCCAGAATGATGGTAAAATAGGTTTTCCCTACGATGTGAATATTTTGCAACCCAAAGGGTTCTACACAATTTTTGACATTTGTGATCAGGGAAGCCATCGCCTCCTTGTCATCGATATTTTCATGCTGGATAATCAGTGAAACCGCAGAATGGTCATTGCTGATAAACAAATGACTTTCAGGAATCGATTCGGTCAGGCTTTTGGTAAGCCGAAGCGTTTTGGGCAACCAGTCATCGATCCAAAGGACTTTTTCAACCCCGGGCTGTTCTTTGAGTTTTTCCTTTACGGCTTTAAGTTTAACCTGAAAATTTCTGTAGTAAATACCTGAGTCCGACGCAATCGCCAGCAGAAGGAACTGATCATCATCGCCAAATATTTCCCGGTAATGATTGTATATCTCCAGATCTTCTCCATTGGCGGAGAAATAGTCATCCATTTTGTGTGAGACCTTCAGCCGGGTCATACCTCCTGCACATGCCAGGCTGGCAACCACCAATACAGCGAGAATCCAACGGCTATGTTTCAGTATTATTTCGACCATATCTTGCCCGCTGTTATATCTGTACCTGCCTAAAAACCACAACCCATGTAAAGTAGAAATCTTTCCGTAGAAGTTCAAGTAAATCAGGGCTTTACAAGAAGGAGATTCTACACCCCGATACCGAGCTGAATGCTTTTTGTTCCGTATTTTCTCCGAATATGATCCAGCGCTGTGTACAAATCGCTTTGCCGCGGAATATCCTGAAACAACTGGATCTGCTGCCCGCCCGGGGCCAGATGGCTGAGTTTTACCCCCACCAATCGCACCCGCAACCGCTTCTGATACAATTGATCCAACAGTGCCAACGCTTTCGGGATCAAAAGATCGTCGGTATATGCGTGGGAAATGGTTGCCTGTTTGGTGACGGTCTCAAAATTTGCATAACGCAACCGCACCGTAATACATGTGGTAAGCAGTCGCGCCTCTCTCAGTTGAAACGCCAGCTTTTCCGTCATCTGCACCAGCGTTTTTCTCAAAAATGCGACGTCCATCGTGTCTTCAGGAAAGGTGGATTCGGTGGATATCGATTTCCGCTCCCGCCAGGGAATCACCGGGCGGTCATCGTGCCCTCTCGCGCTTTCGTAGAGAAAATGTCCCTGTTTGCCAAATACGCCCGTAAGAATATTTTGTGGAATCAGTCGCAAAGTGGCAATGTCCCGAACGCCTCTGTAACACAGCCTATGACTGGTTTTTTCTCCGATCTGCGGAATTTTCCCGACGTGTAAGGGCGACAGAAAAGGCTCTACCTGTTTGGAAAGCAGATACTGCTCTCCATTGGGTTTGGCGTGGTTGGTTACAATTTTGGATACGAGCTTATTCACCGAAAGCCCCATCGACAAGGGCAGGTGAGTCTCTTTCATAATGCGCATACGCAAGGCATGGGCCCATTTAAAGCAGCCGTAAAAACGCTCCATTCCCGTCAGATCGATGTAAAATTCGTCGATAGAAGCTTTCTCAAACAGCGGACTTTCTTCCTGGATCAGCTCCGTTATTTCGCGCGAACATTTTTCATACGCATCATAATCGCCTTTGAGCACAACGGCATACGGGCACAGTTTTTTGGCCATATGAACCGGCATGCCGGCCCTTACCCCAAACCTGCGGGCCTCATAACTGCACGAGCTTACCACGCCCCGGTCGCTCGTGCCGCCAATAATCAGGGGAGTATTTTGTAACCGGGAATCCTGCCTCCGCTCCACAGATACAAAAAATGCATCAAGATCCATATGCACAATCGAACGCGTCGTTTCCATTTGTTTGTCCAGGTTTGTATTGCATAACGCCAATACTTTGATAATATTTTTAGTAAATATTCTAATTATATTAGTATTTTTACATTTGTACTATCAAACGCGGATGTATATCGGATATGTTTAACTACCAGACCAGCAGTCTGTACAAAAACCTGTACCTCAACTGTCACTCAACTTTTAGCCTGCGTTATGGCACGCTCACGGTAGAAGAACTCGTGGAGTTGGCGCAAAAACATCAGATCGAATGTCTGACTCTTACCGACATTCACACTACTTCGGCCTGTTTTGACTTCGTAAAAGCCTGCCGGAAGGCAAATATCCGACCTGCCATAGGCATGGAGTTCCGAAAAGCAGGGGAATTGCTGTTCGTCGCGATCGCAAAAAACAACCTTGGCTTCCACGAAATCTGTCAGTTCTATTCTGACTACGCCACCCGGCATCAGGATTTCCCCGAACTGGCTCCTGCCTGGTCAAATGTATTTGTCATTTATCCCTGGTCGCGGCAAGATCGGTCCGGGTCGGGAGAACATGAGTTTTTGGGTATCAGGGCCGACCAGGTGCAGGAACTGATGCGTTCGCGCTACCGCCACCGGCAGGACCGGCTGGTAATTCTGCAACCGCTTACTTTTACCGACAAACGCGGGCACAACCTCCACCGCCTCCTCAGTGCGATTAATCAGAATGTGATTCTCAGTAAACTTCCCGCATCTTCACATGAGTCATTAAGCCAGGCTTTCATTCCGCCTGACCAGCTTTCCCATATCTTTGCCGACTATCCGCAGATTCTTCTGAATACAGAAAAACTCCTGAGTCAGTGTGATTTTGATATGGACTTCAGGCAAAACCGCACCCGCAGCACATTTACCGGAGGAAAGTATGAAGATATGCTGCTGCTGGAAAAACTGGTTTTCAACGGGCTGGAAAAACGATACGGCAAACATCACCCCGAAGCAAAAAAGCGGGTCGAAAAAGAATTAAACATTATCGACCAGCTCGATTTTAACGCTTATTTCCTCATCACCTGGGATTTTGTGAGTTATGGCAAATCGCAGGGCTTTTTTCATGTCGGCAGAGGAAGTGGTGCCAATAGCGTAGCTGCTTATTGCCTGGGGATTACGGATGTAGATCCGATGGAACTGGATCTCTACTTTGAGCGTTTTCTCAACCCCAAACGCAAATCTCCGCCTGATTTTGATATTGATTATTCCTGGAAAGACCGTGATGAAGTGATTGATTATATTTTTCGCCGTTACCGCCATTCGCATACCGCCCTGCTGGCAACTTACAATACGTTTCAGGACAAATCTGCCATCCGCGAACTGGGAAAAGTTTTTGGGTTGCCCAAAAGCGAATTTGACGAACTGGTGCGTATGGCGCACTATGGAAAGCTCCCGCAAGACCTGGGAAAATTGCAGCAGCAAATCCTCACCTATGCAAACCTGCTTACCGGTATGCCCAACCACCTCTCCATTCATGCGGGAGGAATATTGATTTCCGAAGCGCCGATTACCCATTATACCGCCCTAGACCTGCCGCCCAAGGGTTTTCAGATCAGCCATTTTGATATGTATGTCGCCGAAGATATCGGCCTGCACAAATTTGACGTCCTCAGCCAGCGCGGATTGGGGCATATCAGGGAAACCGTTGATATTGTCAGAAAAAATCAACAGAAAAGCATTGATATTCACCAGATTGAAGCGTTTAAGCAAGACCCGGCTATCCAATCTTTGTTGGCTGAAGGGCAGACGATGGGTTGCTTTTATGTGGAATCGCCCGCCATGCGGCAACTGTTGAAAAAACTGGGCTGCACCGATTATCTGGGGCTGGTAGCTGCCAGTTCCATTATTCGTCCTGGTGTGGCGCGGTCAGGTATGATGCGTACATACATTTCCCGGCACAATGGTCTGGCCTTCGAATATCTTCACCCCATACTGGCGCAGCTGCTGCGGGAAACCTACGGGGTAATGGTCTATCAGGAAGATGTGCTCAAAGTGGTGCATGGGTTCGCCGGATTAAGCCTGGCGGATGCAGACCTGTTGCGAAGAGCCATGACAGGAAAATCACGGACAAATGAGGAGTTTGCCATTGTGAAGGAAAACTTTTTTGCAGCATGCCAGGCCAAAGGCTACGCAGAAAACATCTCCGGGGAACTCTGGCGGCAAATCGAAAGTTTTGCGGGATACTCCTTTTCCAAGGCACATTCAGCGAGTTTTGCTGTGGAGAGCTTTCAGAGTTTGTATCTGAAGGCGCATTTTCCGCTGGAGTTTATGGTAGGCGTGATCAACAATTTTGGCGGTTTTTACGATACAGAAATCTACCTCCACGAAGCGCGAATGTGGGGAGCTGTCATTCATCCACCCTGCGTCAACCACAGCCATTATCACACACACATCATTGGGAAAGATATTTATCTGGGATTTATTCATATCAAAGAACTTCAGCATAAAACAGCCGAAGAAATTCCCGCAGAAAGAAAACGCAGAGGCACTTTCCGGGATATGGCAGATTTTGTCAGGCGGATTCCGGTCAGCCAGGAGCAAATGGAAATTCTGATCCGGACGGGGGCTTTCCGATTCACCGGCAAATCCAAATACACCCTGCTATGGGAAATGGATTATCAGCTCAAACATCAGAAGATCAGGCAGCCGGATGTATTGTTTGTTCCGTCAGGGGACACATTCGCCATACCTGACCTGCCGGTAAGTAAGCTTGAGGATGCGTATGATGAAATGGAACTGCTGGGTTTTCCGCTTTCCTCACCTTTTGAGCTGATTGCCCAATCGCCTGAAGAGAGAATGCTTAGCAGCGAATTTCCCCGCCGCATTCACCGGGAAGTGGAGATAATGGGTTATTATATCTGTGCAAAAACAACCAAAACCATCAACGGCGAGCCTATGATATTCGCCAACTTTCTGGATGCAGAGGGACAGTTTTTTGATGTAACCCTGTTTCCCGAAGTCGCCAAAAGAAATACCCTGATCGGCAGGGGATTGTATATGATGAGCGGAAAAGTTGTCGAAGAGTTTGGGCACTATTCCCTGGAAATCACCCGCATCAAAAAATACCTGTATCTGCCCGATCCGCGGCAGGAGTAGGGGATTCGTTATTTCCCCACCACCAGTTTTTTTGTGACCAAAAAGTCATTTCCCCTAACTTCCAGCAGATATAAACCTGAAGCGTATTTGTCCAGATTCAGTTCCAGGGCAAAATTTTCACGACCGGGGTTTTCCCGGTTTTGCCATAAGACTTTTCCCTGCAGATCCATCAGTTGCAACTGAAATGCCTGATTCGCCAGTCCTTCCAGCGAAATAGAAACCGAGTGGTTTGCAGGATTGGGGAACAGGATCAGCTGAGGGGAATACATATGATCGTCCAGACTTGCAGTAGTGATGTCGATAAAAAATGTGGTATCGGTTTCTCCACAATTGTTGCTCGCCGTCAATGTAACCTGGTACAAGCCGTTAAACTCATAGATATGCACCGGACTCGCACTGCTGTCGCCCGATGTACCATCGCCAAAATCCCATAGATACTGTGTACCATTTGCAGAAAGATTCTGAAAGGTAATCTGCGCGCCGTACTGAATGTAGGTAAAATCCACTGAGGGCAGCGGATCGACAAATACCACCACGGAATCTGTCCCTGTGCAGCCGAGGTTATCTGAAGCGGTTACGATATAAGTAGTTTCGGCAACAGGCTGAACCTGAATAGAACTACCATTTTGGCCATTATTCCAGCTATAGGAAATACCACCAGCCGCATTCAGTGTGGCTGTTTCGCCTTCGCAGATGGTCTGGTCCTCGCCGGCATCGGCGACGGGATCAGGCTGTATGGCTACAACCACGCTGTCGCTGTTCTGGCAGCCATTCTGGTCGGTTACCGTAACGTGATAACTGGTAGTCTGCGCAGGTGCCACAATGATAGTCTGAAGTGTATCGCCGGTATCCCACACAAAAGAAACACCACCTGCGGCGGTAAGTGTGGCAGAACTTCCATTGCAAATTGTCTGATCATTGCCGGCACTTACGGGCGGATTGGCATACACGACCATCATCTGATTGGCGAGGTTGGTGCAGCCGTTGGCGCCCGTAACGGTATAATTAATCAGATACTGCCCCGGGCCTACAGACGCAGGGTCAAAGGTCTGTCCGCTCACGCCCGAACCACTGTAAACCCCTCCTGCAGGCATTCCTCCGACCAAAGTCACGGGCGAAGAAAGCGCACAAAGCGGATCAAAAGGCGTCTGAGACACATCCGGCAGCGGCAAAACCGTTATATTTTGTGAAGCAGAATCCGAACAACCATTGGTATCGGTATAAAAATAATTCAGTACATGCACCCCCGTGTCTGCTGCCACAGGATTAAATATCCCGGCATTTACCCCGATACCCGCATAGGTTCCGCCTGACGGCAAACCGGTATTCAGCGCGATCGGCGTGCCATTCAGACAAATCGTACCCAGCGGATTAAACTGGACCGATGGCAGTGGATTCACGACAATATTTACCGGAGTAGCATTGGCAATACAACCCAGCACATCAAGCTGAAGATTGTAAGAACCCGAAGCAGAAGCGGTAAGTACTGTATCCGTAGCCCCGGCAATGCTGTCCCCGTTGAACAGCCACTGATAGGTTGCCCCGGGCACAGTGGACCCTTCCAGCACTACGCTGTCGCCCTGGCAAAAGGAAAGCGCACTTTGAGGAGTAATGGTCACCGAAGGCGACTGGGTAGCCATGATAAATTCGCCCGCCGTAGTACCTGTAAACAGCAGTTGGCTTACCGAAGTGAGATTCTGCGCACTCAACGCTGTCCATGAAGTTGTGGCATTACTGGCTCTTTTTGCCAATGAAAGCCCACACGCACCAGCCGCCAGCGGATTTCCGGCATAGTGATACCGAACATTAAAGGTCGGGCTGGTACCTCCTACAACAAATACCCCCCAATACCGCTGATTGTCTAGCTGAGTAGTTCCGGCGGGAGGGGTTGTCACATTAGGCGCCTGATCTACCCGGTAGATATGAATTCCGGCCGGGCTACCGGTAATATTTTCCACACTCAGGCTGTCCCCGTCGGGGTGAATGAGCCCAAAGGCAGTAGAATTGTACTGATATTTGCTTTGGTTGCCAATGGGCGCACCAGAAGTAACCCAGAGCGGGCCATTGGTCATGGTGCCATTGATTGTGGTGCCACCACTGCCGGAAACAATGGTGCCGGTACCATTATCCATCTGCCAGTAACCGACCAGTCCGGCAAAGTTGGGGTGGCTGTTGGTTATTTTTTTACACATCCACTGACGCAAGGTTGCGACGGGAAGACTCTGATTCCAGATGCGGACTTCGTCGATTTGCCCGTCAAACGGGCGGCTCCCGCCCGGGGTGTAGGCGAGTTCGCCGATACGCACATCATAGCTTCCCACGGCCAGTGTCCCAAAATGCAACTGCGTAGCCACCTGCTCGCCATTGATAAAAATCCGGATGGTGCTGCCATCATAGGTTCCTGCCACGTGATACCATTTCCCGGTAGTCATCAGGGAAGCAGAAACCGCTTCGTGCCATGCACCGGCAGAACCGATATTAAAGGAAAGTTTTCCATTTTGCCCGCATCGGAGCGTATAGCCCTGCGATCCCGCCGCCCAGCCTTCTTTGTTGACAATGGAGTTGCTCCAGGGATTGACGCCCCAGGTATCAGCTTTGATCCATGCCTCAACCGTAATGGCCGTAGTAGGATTCAGTGCGGGGGTGTTTGGAATGTTTACGTAGTCATTTACCCCATCCAGAGAGACAGCGGAACCAGAGCCCGGAACCTGAGAAAAGCCCAGCAGGCAGTACAGAAAGAAAGTAGTAAAGAGTAAGGCAGATTTCATAAGATATGATATGGTTAGAAGTCAGGGAATAGTTTTTTCAGTTCTTCAATGGTAGGTTGCCGGCCGTACTGACAAATTTCAAACGCTTCAGCGTATTTTACCTGCCGTCCTTTTTTCTCACCGTATAGTTCGATCAGGCGGTTGCGGTAGGTATTGGCAATCCCTTCGTCGCGTTTTTTGACGAGATCAAGCAGATAGGCTTTGCGTTCTGCGTCGCCTTTGGGTACGTCGGGTCTGGTACTTGCATGCCAGGAATGTTCATCGCCAAACTGCGAGGGCATAGCCGAAATGCAGTCCCATTTTTGTTGTACGACCTTGTCTATTCCAATCACAATCGCAGGGTCGAAAGGGTAGGGCTTTTGAAATCCGTCGGAGTAAAACATAAACACAGGATTTCTTTTTACCGGCGGGGTATCGGGAACAAAAAAAGGCGCTACTACTACTACAGCAGCATCCTGCACGAGTTCACCCGTATAGCGGTGATCGGGGTGATAGTCGTAGGGGCGGTGGCACATGACAATGTCAGCCTGCCATTCACGGATGAGCCGCGCCACGGTTTTGCGGTTCTCCAGCGTAGGCATCAGTTCTCCGTCGTGGATATCGAGGACTTCTGTCTCTATTCCCAGCAGGCGGGCACACTCCATCACTTCGGCTTTTCTGCGGACGGCAAGGGGTCCACCGGCCATTTCGAAATGGCCGACATCGCCATTGGTCATGGCTACAAATTTGACTTTGTGCCCCTGGGCCGCCCACATGGCGGCGACGCCGCTGGCTTTGAGTTCGGCATCATCGGGATGTGCACCGAAGCAAATAATGCGAAGGGGCTTATCGGGTTCTGCGTTTTGGCCACAAAGGGATACAGCGGCCAGAAGAAATACGAAGGGTAACAGCAATTTTTTCATAGATATCTATTTTACCTTGTGGTTACATACCCACGGCCAAACTGGTCTCCAGCCTGGAAAGGTTTACCATTTTTAAAGTCAATTTCGATTACTTTTTCGCTCTGCACCATCCGCCCTTCTTCATCGCTCAGCGCGGCGACAATGGTGTGGGTTTTTACATCAAATACTTCTCCCGTCGAAAGCCAGGCTGTATTTCCATCTATGCTGAAAGTAACCCATCCCGGCTGTTCGCGGAGGGCTACGCTGCCCATTTGTTTGGGTGGCATGACTGTCGCATCAAAAAAATGCACCATGCTGTTGGCGCCGTCCACTACCCACAGTTCTTTTTCATCGGGCGTAAGGCCGATGCCGTGGCTGGGGCAACCGTGGCGTTTCACTGGGCCTTGCTCAAATCCTTCCACCTCCACCCGATGGATCATTTTCCCGGTCACCATATCGCCGACCTCAAATCCGAGCAGTTCGTTGACATTTACAAAACAAAGGGTCTGGCTGCCATTTACGGTAAATGGCCGTATCGAATGGCTGAAAGGTCCGATCGTTCGCTCTGCGGTATGGTTTTGGGTCTCGGCGACCGTCAGATAAGGGCTGCCCAGTCCGGCGAGATAAACATATTTCCCGTCAATACCATAGACGGTATTGTGTGCGCGGCTTTCGGGGACGATTTCGGTGATGACAGAACCATCTTCGCCTTTCACCACATACCATCGGTCTTTTTCGAAGGAAGGAACATAAATCACACTTCCATCGGGGGAAATAGACATGCGGTCGCAGCCGTCGGGATATTCTTTTTGCCAGAGCACCTGGTCGGTATTCAGATCCAGACATATCAGGTGGCGAATGGTGGTTACATACAATTTGCCGGTACCGGCATGGGCACAGATACCTTTGATGTTGAGTGGTTCGCCATTTTCATTCAGCCCATACCCATCGAGAGAAATGCGTTTGACAAAACGATACGCATGATCGATATCGTACACCAGCACACCGTGCCCGCCAAATTCGAGGTAATTGCGGATGCCGGGGGAGGCCGCATATAAAAATCGCTGGTTATTTTCTTCCTTCGCCGCAGGCTCGCAACTTGTCCAAAGACCAGCAACACAAAACAGGATACAACAAATAAAAACAGCTTTTTGAGGAAAGAGTCTGGTAGGATTCATGATACAGGGGTTAAAGGAATATTCCAAAATACTAAAATAATCTGAATACAAGGCAGTTGTACCGCTATTTGAAAAATCAGTTAGAAAAAGGTATATTGAGGAAACCCTTTTCTCACTCAAATTTAATTCACAATGAAAAAGACAATCCAGATTCTGTTGTTACTAACTCCTTTTCTGATCAGCCAGATGCGGGCTGATTCGGGTAAAAACTGGATGGAAGGTTTTACCTCCGGCAACCCTGACATTCAGTCTATCAACGCCATGGCTTTTGGGCCCGAAGGTATTCTGTTTATCGGCGACTCCAAACATGCCAGTGTTTTTGCCATTGCAACAGAGGATCAGGCTTCCCGTTCTGCCGCTGAAGCTATTGATATGAACAAGATAGATCAGACCATCGCTGGTCTTCTGGGTACAACTGCTGACAAAATTTCTATTCAGGATATGGCCGTTCACCCGCTCTCAAAATCGGTTTACCTCGCCATACATATGGAAGACGGGAAGCCGGTTCTTCTCAGAACCACGGGCCAAACGTTTGAAAATGTGCCGCTGGACAAAGTGAGCTATTCCAAAATGTTGCTTACTAATGCAGTGACCGAAGATGCCAAAGATAACCGGGGAAGAAGTATGCGCCAGTGGGCCATTTCCGATCTGGCTTTTTACAAAGACAAAGTAATGGTTTCGGGGCTTTCCAATGAGGAATTCAGCTCCACCTTCCGCAGCATTCCGTTTCCTTTTGGGAATGAGCAGACTTACGCTTCGCTGGAAATCTACCACGCTGCACATGGCCGGTATGAGACCTATTCGCCGATCAAAACATTCCTCCCCTACGAACTCAACGGAACCCCACATCTGATTGCCAGTTATACCTGCACACCGCTGGTGGTTTTTCCGTTAAGTGAAATCAAACAGGGCGAACACACCAAAGGCAAAACCGTCGCAGAACTCGGTAGCTGGAACACCCCGCTTGATATTATCACCTTTACATCAGGAGAAAAATCGTATCTTCTCATGGCCAATTCCAGCAGAGCGCTGATGAAAATCGACATGGAAAATGTTTCTGCTTACAGAGACTACCTCACAGAACCTGTAGAAGAAAACTTCGGAACCGCAGGTGTGCCTTTTGTCGCCATGCCTTATGTCAATGTTCAGCAAATGGACGATTTCAACGATCAGTATATCGCCATCATCCAGCGCAAAGCCAACGGCGATCTCGCGCTGATGACCCTCGACAAGAAAAGACTGTAGTGAAACGATGTATTTTATACCCGGCGATCATCGGAATGGTCGCCGGTTTCCTTTTTTCCACTTCCATTTATGCCCAGACAGATTACCGGCTGACGGAAAATAATCAAACCCTTCGGGTTGCCAAACCATCCCTGCCGGGCGAGTTAAAAATCTTTGCCGGAGACACGATTCCCGATCCTTCGGCGGGCATTCCGCCGATGTTGGGCAAAATTGTGGAGGAGAGTGATTCTCTGGAATTTATTCCCACCTTCCCTTTTCGCAGTGAAATGACCTATACAGCTGCGTGGGGAGACAGGTTTTTATTCAGCTTTTTTATCCCGGCTGTTGAAAAATATCCGCAACCGGAGGTAACCGCCATTTACCCGTCTTCAGCTACCGTTCCCGCCAATTTGCTGAAGATTTATCTGCATTTTTCAATGCCGATGCGGGAAGGCGTCGCGATGAACTATCTTTTTTTACTGGACGAAACCGGCGATACACTCCCCGGCGTTTTCCTCGACTTACAGCCCGAATTATGGGATCATTCGGGGCAAAGGCTGACGATGTGGTTTGATCCGGGCAGAGTCAAACGAGACCTTATACCCAACCAGTTGCTGGGGACGCCCTTAAGTCCGGACAAAAGTTATACAATCCTTATTTCCAAAGATTGGCCGGATATTCACGGGCATACGCTTACCGATGACTTCCGGAAAAAAATTCAGGCAACCACACCTGACAGGCAACAACCAGATGTCCGTTTGTGGAAAATAACTTCACCGGAGGCAAAAACATTTCACCCGCTGCAGATCGATCTGGGAGAATGTATGGATCATGCGCTGCTGACACACGCCATGCGGGTACGCACAGCAGAGGATAAACCCGTCGCAGGGAAAATAATGCTCGGAGAAAATGAGTCCGTCTGGAAATTTATTCCTGACCTTCCGTGGGAACCAGGTACATACAAGATCCAGGTGGAAGCCCGGCTGGAGGATCTTGCCGGCAACAATCTGAACCGCCCGTTTGACCGCGACCTTACTGCCAATCACGAATCACAGACCGACAAACCCTGGTTTACTCTGGAGTTTACCATTAAAAACTAACGCTAACCTACACCACCTTTATGAAAAAATTACTACCTGCTCTTGTGCTTTCGCTTTTCCTGCTTTTCTCCTGCGCAAAGGAGGAATACGTAGGCCAGACTGAAATAACCCAATGGCAGTACGGCAAAAAGGCAGCCGTTTCCCTTACCTATGACGATGGCACGATCAATCAGTTTCGCAAAGCGCTGCCGCTGATGGACAAGCTTGGCTTTCCCGCTACTTTTTACATTATCACCGGCAATATTCCCGAAGCAACTTACAACGGTACATTTATCGGAAGGCCGACGGAGGAAATTATAAAGGAAACCGCCACCATTCCGACTGACCCAACCAATCTCTTCGAACGGGCCTCCGCCATTGGCTTTCTGGGACTGAAAGGATCACTTGCCTACCATACCCAGGCGGGCGAACTGGTAGATCAGGGAAAAATAGAAGAAGCCTGTAAAGTCATCGACGAAGCTTATCAGAAAGTGCGGACCAAAGCCTTCGAACCAGCCGTAGCAGGCAAAGACGACCCCACCCGCGACCGGCTCACGTGGGAGGAAGTCAGGCAGGTTGCGGCAAATGGCCATGAGTTTGGCAGCCATACCGTTACCCATCCACGGCTGGCGGTGCTCGATGAAACCAATATGCTGTACGAGTTGGAAAAAAGTAAGGAAGAAATTATCAAACAAATTGGCCCCGAACATACATTTTCTGCCGAATGCCCTTACGGAACTGAAAACGAGCGGGTGATGGAGTACGCACTCAACATTTACCCTTCGCTCCGAAACCGTATGCCCGAACCCTTTTTGGAAGAGTTCAACCGCGATTCGAAAGCCACACCCGGCACTTCAGATAAAGCCTATGTACAGTGGCAGCGCGGCCCACACACTGACACACCGATGGAAATGATGAAATCGTGGGTGGATACGATTCTGACACATGACAACAACTGGCTGGTACTGGTTTTTCATGGCGTCGATGGCATCGGTTGGCAGGCAAAACCCATTGCAGAATTTGAAGAATATTTTGGCTATATGAAAGAGAAGGAAAGCGACTTGTGGATTGCGACTTTCCGGGACGTAACCAAATATATGCGCGAAAAAATGAACACAGCGATAGAGACCGCAAATAAAGATAACAATATCCGAATCACTCTGAAAAGCGATCTCGACCCGTCGATGTACAATATTCCCCTGACCCTGAAAACCTATGTGCCTTCAGGTTGGGAAAAGATCACTATAGCGCAGGGAGAAACCCGGCAATCCGTTACCCCGGAGAAAGATGATACGGGAAATTTTGTGATGTATCAGGCAAATCCCTCCGGAGGAGATGTTGTGATTGCTGAAAGCAAATAAATACAGATCAGAAAGAAACCGGGACTTCGACGATTGTTTTATCCCAGGCCAGAGTCATCACTGCTTTACCAGTACCGAGAAGTTTAAACTGAATGGTAAAATTTTCGACCGTCTGGTCGGATTTCCCGGCGGGAACTTTGGTGCGGAATACATCATGGCTTTGTTCGTAGCTGTATGCGCCCCAGTAGTCAAGGTCTTTACTAATGATGATTTCCCATTCCGTTTCGCCCGGAAGGGTGAAGAGCGAGTAGGTACCCCGTTTCAGCTTTTGGTCGCCGAGGGTAATGGTTTGATAGACTTTGATTTCCGTAGCTTCATTGGCTCCGGTGCGCCATACTTTGCCGTAGGGAACAAGCTGTCCGAATACATCACGCCCATTTTTGGCAGGGCGGCTATAGGTTACTTTGATAATGGCTTTTTCGCCGGCTTTGCGGTCGTGCGCGAAGTTGTCGGGGAAATAGGCGATGTCGAGCGGACTTTTATCGAGACCGCGGAGCGACTGCGCCACCATAGCAAGCGGCAGAAGCGAAGAAATGACAAACAGAAGGAGGAGTTTTTTCATCGGAAAGGAGGTTATGGGTTTGTTGGGAAATATACGCGAGAAAAGCGCATAATTCTGTATTAAATGCAAATAGCGACCTTTTTATATCAGGATATGTAACCGATCTGACAAACGGACATTAAGGTGTTGAAACCGAAACTTCCTCAACACCAAAATCCCCATATGAAAACCAGAATATCTGCTATCCTTATTTCTGCCCTGCTTCTGATGATTGTCCTGACCGGCCTGGGCTGGTGGCTGGAAAGAAAATCTTTTGAGCAGCAGATAAGCACTCTGGAAGATGAGATAGAAAAGCAGATCACTTTCCGGAGAAATCATAATCTGGCACTACATGATTTTATGTTTCAGGAAATCCGGGATGAGGAATTGAATATGGGGAAATATACAAATTCAGGCCTCAAAGATACACTCCGGTATATCGAATCACGCACTTCGGAAATACTGACTCAGGCAGAGACAACCCGTCTGGAAGATTTTCTGGAATGGGGAGCTGAGTTAAAAAAAATCTATTGTGCTCAGTTTCGCATGCCATCCCCATATGAAGATACGCTTACCTTTGCAGAACTGACTGATGAAAGCATCCTTCCTGTTCAGGGTCGGTTACGGGTTTTGGAGTGGGAATCGGAAGTGATTGAATTGTTGAATTGGCGGTTAGGTGTGGTTAGGTACTTTTCGCATAGATATATTGATAATATTGCGATTCTTCCGGAAACTCCTGGTGGTTTCAAAGTAAAAGAAGGCGAAATTTTCGAAGGAAATATTTATGCCCAGTTAAAGCAGGTTTCATCACATAATGCCTGGAAGACTACACTGGGGCGGGTTACTTCCGCTGAAAATGATCCGGTCAGAATTGTTATTCCTACAAAGGGATTACTTCCGGTCGGGCAAAAAGAAAAAGAAATAGTGTTTTCTGTTACAGGACTATTCTTCAATGATTTTGGCAGATTTGAATCGGTTACAACGAATGCTGTACTCACCGTTGTACGGGAGTAAAAATCCTTTTCCTCTGCGTGAACCGGATAATCAGTGATCGGAGATCAGTTCCATTACTTTGAACGCAGATTACGCTGATCACGCTGATTAACGCAGAGAGTACCTTGCCTTCCTTTGCGTCTGCCCGTGCAGATGCGATTCCTTTGCGTACTCTGCGTGAACCATCACGATGTTGATCGGAGATCATCTCCCTGCCTTTGAACGCAGATTACGCAGAGTACCACGCAGAGTAACGCAGATGCCTTTGCGTCTGCCCGTGCAGATGCGATTCCTTTGCGTACTCTGCGTGAACCATCACGATGTTGATCGGAGATCACCCCCTGTTTTGGAACGCAGATTACGCAGAGTACCACGCAGAGTAACGCAGATGCCTTTGCGTCTGCCCGTGCAGATGCGATTACTTCCTGCCTACTCCCCCATCAGATTCAACAAACTGTCTGCCTGGGCTGAGCGGTAATGCGAGCTGCCGCTGATCTCCGTCAGGGTCTGGCGTGCGGCCTCTGTCTCCCCGCCGAGCAACTGGTTGAGGGCCAGCCGCCACTGCGCGGCATCTCTGAAAGGTGAATCCTGGGCCAGGATGGTAAATATCTCTGTCGCTTCTTTGTATCGCCCGGTCTGGCTCAGGCATTCGCCCAGAAGGAGGCCGGTCTGGGGTTCGGCACTATCGGCATACATATCCTGAAGCAGGGGAGTGGCCAGTGCATATTCTCCTGCCTGATAATACCGGTAGGCAGAATCTTTCAGCACCGAGTCGGCTCCCGCACCACGGGGAACAGAAAGCGGATAGGAGTCCAGGTAGTTCATCGCCAGTTGCTCTGCGGTAACTTCTTTTTTCCAGGGAGAAACCCAGACAAGAATCAGCAGGGCGATAGCAGCAGCTACTGCACTGGCAATCCACATCGGACGGGAAATCGTTCGCACCCTGGTATCTGTGCGAAGCACATCTTTCATCCGGATCTTTTCTTCGGCTCTGGCCGAAGCGCGAAAAATATTGACCCGCAACTGTTGCTCACGAAACAGGGTTGCAAAATCAGCATCCGTCTGAATCCTTGTTTCAACTACTGATTTATCTGCCTCCGAAAGGTCGCCAGCCAGGTAGTCCGATATAATCAAAAGGTCATTTTCCATAAGGGCGGGGTTCATTTTGTTCGATTAGTTTTACCCATTGCTGATAGCAGCGGTGGCGGGTAACTTTGACCACTTCCGGACTGGCAAAATTCATCATTTGGGCGATTTCTTTCTGAGGCCTTTCTTCTATATAAACATACGTGAGGAGTTGTCTGCACTTTTCTCCCAGGCTCATAAGGGCTGATTTTACCCGGCTTACCTGTTCTTTTATCCATTCTTTATCCTCTTCTTCCTTTTGTGGGTCATGAGCGGAGAGAAGGAAAAACTGGCGTTCAATCTCACTTTCCGGATTCCCCCACCGGTTTTTTGCCCGGTTGAGGTCTCGCCAGAGGTTCCAGCATATACCAAACATATATGTTTTTATATTCGTCAGTTGCACCAGTTTCCCCGACAGAATATTTTCCCGAAAGATCAACATTGCATCCATAAAAATATCTTCAGCATCAGCCATTTCACAACTGGTCTTCTTGATTAAGGTCCTGACACAATAGCGGTTGGTCTCCTGAAAAACAAGCCGCAGCCCGCTGTCCTCTCCGCTTCGTATCTGTCTGACCAGTCGCTCAAATAATTCTTGGTTCATAGTATCGGAGAAAAGCTTTTCCGCCAGTTCGGAAAAGCATTTCCGAAATTAACAAATTCTCCGGCACGTGCGACATATCCCGTGCAAACCTGCATATAATTGGTTCAGGAACGCCTGATTCGGTACGTCATTCCCCAGTAAAAATCGCCGACGCCCTGCCATTGGTTGTTTTGTGGTAGAATGCTTTTCTGGGGTACGAAACTGCGTGTCAAGTATCCATTTAATCCCAGGCCCAGTGTTCGCTCTGAATGTACGTCGAGGTGCCCGCCCAACTCCAGCACATGATCGGCAAGTGCCTGTGTGGAGGGAGTATTGGCACCCTCTTTTACAGAAGCCCAAATGACGGGGGCATAGGTGATTCGCAGGGCGGTTGTGCCGTAGAGCCCGTCTGTCAGACTGGCTGCATAGGTGTATGTAGGCAAAACCGTCAGCGCAAGCTGTACTCGTGTGGTTTTTTGTTCGCCCGAAGTCTGGGTTTTTACCCGAAGATGTGCCCCTGTGCCCATAAAAGCGCGCTTAATGGTGACGGGTTTGTACATACCTGCGATAATCTGGTAGTTGTCAAATTTATACATCTCGGCGAGCGGAAACCTGATCTCTGCAGACAGGTCGGTAAATGTTTTACCAAAGTCGCGGTAGGTATAACCTCCACCCAAAAAGGGTTTTTTATCCTGCCAGGCAATAGAAAAGAAAAACGTATGGGTTCCAATGGTCTGATAACCAAAAAAAGATTGTGCGTGCAGGGAAGGACTATTGAGGAGGCTAAAGCCTAACAGAAAAAGGCAGAATCCGTATCTAAAAAACTGTGATTTATTCATAATGATCGATAATTAGTGGTTGGTTTGACAGAAAACTATGCACCCACCGGCCATACCAGCCGCAATCCGAAAGTCCGCATATTGGACAGGCGTGTACCTCCAAAGGTATAGGAGGGGGGTTCGAGGCTCACGTAGTCGAGATGCACGTCGAAGGGCACCGTGCCATCTGTAAGTGTTTGCAGTGGTATCTGAAAACCAAACCCATAGGTAAAATTGGACAGACGCGGTTTGTTGGTAGAAAGCCCTCCATCGTCGCTATTGAGACTGAGATAACCCAGTCTCAGAGAAAATACATTCCACACCCTCGCTTCCGCTCCCATAAGAATTCCTGTACGATAGGCATTATTCAATACGTCCTGAAATTCGGCGGTAAAAGTAAGTTCAAGCGGACCGGTTCCCGCTCCGGGCAGGGTAATTTCCGTTTCTGCGATATAAGCAGCGCCGATACGGGCTACTACGGGAAATTCGCTGGTAGCCTCATCGCCCAGGGGACTGGCAAATGTTATGGATGACTTCGCTGCATTGTTGACACTGGCGCCAAACTGAAGGTGTTGTTTTGGGTTTATCTCCAGACGATATAGTGCTCCGGCATCGATATGCAGTGCATTAAACGTAGAGACGTCATCGAAAAACTTCATGCGGTACAAGTTGGCGTTAATGCCGACATGAAGTCCTTTCACCGGCTCCATTGCCGCTGTAAGGGCAATATTGGTGCTTTTAGGTTTGTCCAAAGGATAATCTACATTGTTGATATCAACTTTAAATGTAGTAGGCCCCACAGCCATTTGATTTACGCTTATGGCCGCTACCAGATTCGGGCGAATCCGGCGGGCATATCCGGCATAATAGTAGTCGGAATTGCTGAGCAAATAAAAAGGTGCCGAAGTCGAAAGTGCAACTTCCTGATCTTCGATAATACCTATGCCAGCAGGGTTGAAAAACTGGGAGGCAACGCTACCGCCGACAGCAACATTGGCCCGTCCCATCGCTTCTACCCGGGCGTTGGGCAGGTTACCAAAAAAGTACTCCTGCTGGAAAAAGTAACTGTATTGCGCTGAAAGCGGATGTGCTGCAAGAAGAAAAATGCCAAACAGTAATCGTCTCATAATCCGTTAATTTTTAAGAATTTTGAAAAAACTCACCCGGCTGCCTGCCTTCACCGAAAGCATATACAGACCGGGTGCAACATTGGGGAAAATCATTTGTCCGGATGATTGATTTATATTAAATGAAGAAATCCGTCTTCCTTGCGTGTCGAGCAGGTCGATTTGGGCAGGTTCGCGGGAAGTAAATGTTTCCCATTCGTAGTTCACCTCTCCTGTTGTCGGATTGGGGAAAAACCGAATGCCCATTTCTGCCAGGCTTGTCTGCTCCAGACCGAGGGTATTGTAGGTCGCCTGTATTGCTGCGTAGGCGTCGAGTTTTCCATAACCCCATTCCGGGTTCGGAGTAGTGCCTGTAAAAGCGTCTGACCGGGCGCTCTGGTGCAGGATGTCGCGTACCTGATCCACAGTGAGATTGGGATTGACTTCGAGCATAAGGGCGATCACCCCTGTGAGTGTTGGCGCGGCTCCGCTGACGGCGTTCTGAAGGCCATACATTCCGCCACTTCCCTGTATCATATTAAACCGAAACTGTGAATAATAGGTATTGGGGCTGTAAGCGCCTATACTCAGTTCGCCGGGCACTGCGATATCCACACCGAGTCGCCCGTCAAGTGTCGGCCCGGCGCTGCTACCCAACCAGAGGTCGCCGACGGCGCCCTGCCCGCCGCGGTTTCGGGGTATGTTGTCGAGATCGACATAGGTAGAATCAAAGACATAGTCGGTCGGAACAATGATATTAAACGCTGCGGCAAAATCGTTGATACTTCCTCCGGGGAAAACATGGTTCTGAAAATAGTTATTACTGTGAAAGTTTGATGGATTCAGGCTGGCGAAGTATTTTCCGTTGACAATAGTATTGCCTTTCAGAAAAATACGGTAAACACCTGTATCTCCGGAGAAATCGATCATAATCTGCCGCTGCCCGTTATCGGATCCATAGAAATCCACATCTCCTCCCCTGTGATAGTAATTGATGCCTGCTCCGCTCCAGTTGGAAGCGTTTTGATTGGTAGTTGGGGTAGGCAGATTACCCGAACTGGGTCCGACCGGTGGGTCGATAAATACGCCGAGCCGGTCATCGCCACTGTACCAAATCTCCATCCGCAGGTTGCCGCCAACGCCCTTCCGGAATATCAGTTCGGAGGTGCTGTCCTGGGCTACTGTATCTGCTGCACGGTTGGCGCCGCCGCCATCATCGCCCACACCGCAAACGAAAATCCGGCCCGGGCCGCCAAAGTCTTCCATCGCGCGGCTGATTTCGCTGCTTCCGTCAGTAGGCCCGCCGATCGAACCCAGATTCATGAGCGCAACAACGGGTAGCCCCAGTTCAATGCTTTTATCTTTGACAAACTGTATCGCTACTGGCAAATACGCGGGGTTGTAAAACCCGGCTTGTCCGGCAATATTGCCGGTCGCAGGGAACGCATCATGGGTTACTTTGACTGCAATGATTGTCGCTCCGGGTGCTGCGCCCCGGTAAGGTGCACCCGGCATAGCACTGCCGTCTCCCGCGGCGATTCCTGTGCAGGCTGTTCCGTGGCCAAACCGGTCGGTCGAGCCCAGCGGTGTTCCGGCTGTAAGGGCTGCGTCAATCTGGGCACGGGTGAATATGGTTCCTATGCCATAGGGATTATTGGGTGCATTGGCGCCCGAGGTATTGATCATATCGTAGATATAGGCAATGCGTGTTTTGCCGTTTTCATCGATAAAATCTGGGTGGGTGTAGTCAATTCCCCTTTCGATCATCGCGACGATGGCACCGTCGCCGGTAAGATTGTACTGCTGATACACCTGGTCGAGGCGGGTTTCAGCGCGAAGGTTGTCACCCTGAGTTTGGGAAAAACCGACTATGCAGATTCCAAAGAAAAGAAGAGAGAGAGAAAACTTTTTCATAGATTCTGATTTTTATTTCATGGAAGATTTCCACTAAGATTAGGTGTTTTTACTCAGGAAAAAATCGCGAAAAATCGTAGCGGCTTTCTTTGGTTATATCCGGCAATGTATTAATGGGGTAAAAGGTTAACAGATTTGCGGGCTTATCTGCAATTTTTTTTAGATCAATGCTTCGACTGTGAATTTTCCGCACAAAATAATGCCCTCTCAGCACCTGTCCGGCTTTATGGCGTTATTTCCATACTTTCAAAAAGGTTTGTCCCGATCCCGTTATGATTTGTACGATATATAGCCCATCGGTCAATTCTGTCGGGAAATGAAGATTCATCTCGTGTTTTCCTGCCGGATATGATTGTTTCTCATAAATGGAAATCCGCCTTCCCTGACTATCAAACAAACTTACCTCCACCCTCTGTGGTTCACGCAACGAAAAAGTAAGCACAGCCTGCTCTTTCACAGGGTTGGGATATACTTTTACAGAGCCTACCTCAAATTGATTGCGATCAATGCCCACATTGCTGTCGGTGATATACCGCGCAAGTGCAAAGTTATTTCCTGCTCCGCCTGCCGCTACTACTTTCCCATCTGCCTGCACTGCCAGAGCATTGATCTGGGAAAAATCAGAACCAAAAGATGTGAGTACCATCCCTCCATTATTCGGTACGCCATCGGTAAATGTGCTGTCGAGTTGGCCATTCGTGTTAATCCTGACAAGAGAAAACTCACCTGCCGCACCAAAGCCACCCATGATGTATTTCCCATCGGGAAGCACGACAAGACCCGCGTTATGAGACCAGCTTCCCAGACTAAATATTGCCCTTCCATTAGTTCCAAATGTGGGATCCATACTGCCGTCGGGATTCATACGGGCGATGGCAAAACTTAGCAGCCCCAGATAATGAGCATGTCCAGCAACAACGATTTTCCCGCTGGGTAATACAGCTACTGCATTTGCCCATTCCACAAACCCTGTAAACCGGATGGTCTGTTTTCCGCCAGTGCCAAAACTTGCATCCAATGTACCGTCGGGCATATATCTTGCCACGGCAAAGGCTTCGTCATAAGGAGGGAGAAGATGATAGCCACGGCCAACCACAACGATTTTCCGGTCAGACTGAATTGCCATAGCATAAGCAGTTTCATACTTATCGTCAAAATCGGTGATCGCAATTCCATTTGTACCAAAAGTAGAATCCGGGAGGCCCGAAGAAGTGTAACGCACCAGAACAAAATTGGCATCATCTCCAGATCCTACTCCGCCCGCAGCTAAAATCTTTCCATCGGGTTGAAGCGCGATTGCCGCCAGTTTATCCTGATTGGTTCCCAGATTAGTGGTTGTTACCCCGAAGAACGTCCCAAATTCATTATCAAGTGAAGCATTGGGCATATATCGTGCAATAGCAAAATCTAAATTAGCGCCGGTTTTTCGCGTACCTGCAGCGAGGATTTTCCCATCAGGTTGTACGGCAAGTGCCTTGATTTCATCAAATCCTCCGATGCTGGTCTGGTTAAGTCCGCCCGTACCAAAACCAGGATCGAGACTTCCATCGGGGAGATACATGGCGAAAGCGAAATCAGTATCAGAGAAATTGGTAGTGCTCGTATAACCTGCAGCCAGTATGCGTCCATCAGGCAGGATCTTCAGAGCATTTGCCATGTCATTTCTGCCGTAAAAATCGGTTGTCAACCTACCGGCGTTTCCAAAAGTCTGATCAAGACTGCCGGGCTGGGCTACAATGAGTTTTACCAAACACAATGCAGCAAAAAGAAAAGAAGCTATATGGTTCATATACCTGTGGTAGTTGGTTTTATACAGGTATGTAACTCAGATGTGAAAGGTTAACAGAATGGGAAGGTTTTTAGCTGAATCATAGCAGAAGACAAAACAAAACACGATATCCTAATATGTTGGGATTTTAGCCCATTACAAATAAAACCAGCTATCAAATACAATAACCCGATCTTTACATCCCATTTATAACGGTTATCGGGAATATTGTTTGAAAAAAAATCCCTACATATGGAAATATATTCACCTTTAACCGATTTTTTTGTATAAAAGCCCCTGCCCCAAAACATCTGTAAGCAAATGTCTCCTTTACACAGGTTATTCTGTCGCGATATGCGTCAATTTGATATATGATTATCATTCATCCAATTTCTGATTTTGGGTTAATTCAGATGAAGTTCTTAAATGATATCATAATCTGGTATTCGTGTAATAAATTACCATTTATCGTAATAAAACAATTCCTTTAATTTCTATTATCATACACTATGCACTTCGTAAAACTGACTAAACAACGCACCTTCGCATCCCTGCTCTTTGTACTTTTTTCTTATTTTACCTCCTTCGGCCAGACTTCTACTGTTACGTTTACCTCTAACAACCCTGCACTCGGGCAGTCAGGCGGCTATACTTACTGTACTGCCGAAGGGTGGATTGTAAAATCCAATAACTACTGCGGGCAGGTCGTTTCGCCTGCGTTTACTTCTAACATGAATAGTTCCTACATTATGTTTCTGGGGGTTAGCCCAAGCTTTACCGGTCGTACAACGGTTTATCCCATGACTGCCGGAAATTATGTGTTATACACGGCCTCCGGCGGTGCTACCCCTGAGGCAATGCTTGAGTTTATTATAAGGTCGTTAAATAATACCACTTACCCTGTGGATATAACCAGCGTGGAGATTTACCATGAGCATGGTAGTGATATGGAGTTCACTTTTACTGGTGGTTCCACCTACCGGGGAACTGATTTGGGCAGTAAAGTCGTAACTGTGCCGAGTGGGGTTGCAACAAGTGTCAGCCTGAGTGGAAGTGGGTTTTATGGTTTTAATACTATCAGAATTATTCCTGCTTCAAACATAATTTTTGGTACCAATGCCTTTACATTTACCGATTTAGATACAGGACTTCCAGTTGAATGGGCGTATTTTGAGGCATCTCAGGATAATGCGTCCATCCATTTAGCCTGGGCTACGCAACAGGAAAGCAATACCGATTATTTCGATATTCAGAGGAAAGCTCCCGGCGATGATACGTTCCTTAGCATAGGTACACTGGATGCAGCGGGTAATAGCAATGAAATAAGATCATATCAATTTGTTGATCATTTAGTACCTTCCGGTTCTCTACACTATCGGATCAGACAGGTTGATATTGATGGTAAAGAATCATTTTCCAAGGTTGAAGAAATACTTGCCAATCCGGCTATCTCATTTACGCCTAATCCAACAAATGGCATGATTGATATTAACGCGTCTGGTCAGTCATGGTCTGGTCGCTTACTCAATCTTCATGGAAAGATCATAAGGGAAATCCCATACAATCAATCACAACTGAATATTTCGGATTTACCCGCCGGCATTTACCTCATTGATATGCGGAATAATGAGGGCCAAACATTCACAAAAAAGATTGTAAAGAATTAATGTCAATGTATCGGAGGTCAGGTACTATCTTTCCGCAAAAGATGACAACTACTCAACCATTAATTGCGGAAAGATGGCCTACCTCAAACTTATTCTCACGATTGTATTTGGCGGATTTATGATCTTTGCAGGGATCATGCACTTCGTCAATCCGGATATATACATGGCTTTTATCCCCGATTTTTTACCGGAGAAACTGATCAATATCCTGGCAGGAATTGCAGAAATAGCCGCAGGAGCTGCTGCATGTATCCCCCGGTTTCGGAAATGGGGAACACTCGCCATACTGGTGATGATGGTGGCTTTTTTACCCCTGCATATATGGGATGTATTTAAAGAGGTCCCGGCAGTAGGCACTCATGAAGCCGCCCTGATACGGCTGCCCATTCAGTTTGTATTGATTTTGTGGGCGTGGTATATCTATAAAAAATAGCGGGATCTGGCCCGGCGGTTTGGCCGGATGTTATTTTTTTGTCTGAATATCTATCAGATACGGCTCAAGCGGACTTCCATCTTCTGTCCGGAACCGGGGCGATAACTCCAGCTGGTAGTGTTGGCCCGGCTCCATTTTTACAGTAAATGTGGCGGTTTTACCGTCTTCCGAAAAACCGTTAAACGCCTGTACACCCAGCACATGGTCTTCGCCGAGTGGGCCGTATTCAAATCCACGGAAGCGTTTGCTCATAGGGACGGAAAATTCAACGGTGATCTCCGTGATGGTGGGGTCAACGTTTTGTGCACCGTTAGCAATTGGTCGGATACCTACGACTTCCGGGCGGTTGCTGGTGAAATCCTGCTTTAACTTACCCAGCGATTCGGAGAAATAACCGGTCTTCTGAACAAAATTTTCCACCGCTTCCTGATTCCCGAAGTCCAGCTCAATCATTTCCCGGATCGCCTGCTGTTTGTCTGCCGCGTCTTCATAGTACTTTTCGCAGATGGCGTATCCGGCAAAATACCCCAGATCTCTGACCTTAAATTCGTTTTCAAAATTGTTGTACAGCCAGTCATCCCAGTTGGGGCTAAACATCTCTTTTACAAACCGCTGTTTGACGCGTTCTTCATGGTTTTTGCCATAGTTGACAGCGGGGGCGGAAGAGGGTTTTTCTATGGCTTTTGTGGATACAAATTCTGCTACCCCTTCAAACAAACTCTGGGAAAGGAGGTCATATCCGTAGGTATTCTGCTGTGTGTGGACGTATTCATGGATATTGAGCAGCGCTACGTCATGGATGGGGTTAGTGTCAAAATACCGGCGGAGGTTTTGTCCCAGCCAGTCGGGGAATTCGTCGGTTACGACAGAACTATCGGCCATAGCGATTTCGCTGCCGATGAGAACGAGGCTGTCGAGGGTGGTTCCGCCCGTCATAAGTGCACCCATTGTAAAATAAACTTTGGCAGGTTTGAGTTGTGGGTAAATGGTTTTGAGTTGGGCGATTTGGGCTTCGATTTCATCCGCAAATTCTTTTGAGCGGAGCGTATTTTTCCTGACAGAAGCCCAGAAGGAAGGATAATTTCTGATAGCTTCCAGATAGTCCTGCGCGGTATAACCCCGGCGCTCCATAAGCGCTTTTAACCCGGGCGAACCAGGTTCGAGGTAGAGTTGGGAGAGGTATTCGAGTTGTTGGGTGGTATCCTGAGTGGAAATGATTTTGTCATAGGCCGTCCAGAATCGTTCGATATCATCGGAGACAACCGTCTGCGGCGCAGAAGGCTGGCTGGTACAGCCCAGGAGGACAAAAAGAGAGAGAAGAATTGAATAGTGGCGCATAGGGAATTGGGTGAAAGAGGCGGTAAAGATAAACAAATGGGGCCTAAGGACGCCAATAACAAACACTCATCCGAGTAAATTGCAATCTGGAATTACAATTTACTCGGATGAGATGTTACTATGAGACAAATATTACTGTTTTAGCAGCCGCTCGCTGCCGAGGTAGCCTTCTTCTCCGAAGAAGGAAATCATGTAAATCTGCGAAGGCAGATCGCCGGTGTAAATGTCCTGTTCTGTACCAGTTATTTTGACTCTCTTCACGAGTTGTCCCTGCATATTGTGGAGTTCGATATGGGTGCAAACCTGGGTTGATGGGAGGCTGATGTGCACGTTTTCGCTGAAAGGATTGGGGTAAAAGCGAATCCCCAGGTCGGCGAGGTCTTCGATGCTGGTATTGGTTGCTGTGGTAGCACTGTCCTGTGGTGAGTTTGCCAGTTGATAAAGGGCATGGTTGCCGGTGTTAGGGCTTTTGTTGTAGTCAAACAGGCGGAAGTGGTATTTTTTGCCTTCGGTCAGACCGGTAATGATTTCATCCGACCCGGGACCATTGTAGAGCACAAAACAGCCATTACCGAGGTCGGTTCCCTGCCCGAAAGTTGCATTTGCGGTATAGTCTTCGCCGTCAAGCGGGAAAGCATTTACCCTGCCTTCTTCTCTTGCGACCAGAATCCGTTTGCTGCCGTTTCCATTGGTCCAGCTGACTTTCAAGGATGTCGTACCCAGGCTGGTAAAAACGAAGTCTTTGCCGTTCTGTGAAGGGAAATCAAACAGGTCGTGGATAGGCCAGGTAGTGGTCTGTCCGATACAGCTCCAGGGCAGGTTGTCGAGTCCCGACCAGAATGCATTGGAAGTGCCATCGATGATGCGTTTGTTAAGAATCACCGCCCACGTATACCCCCCACTGCTCCGTACCCAGATACTGGCTGTTCCATCCAGCGCCCCTGTATGCCACCAGTTGTTGAACGTGTTGACCTGCCAGCCTTTGGCGTAGTTGGCGTTTACAGAGGATGGGGTAGTCATGGTGTTAATGGAGGCAGCATTCAGAATATCGGGTTTGGTAGTAAATCCGTCAATGGCAACCAGAAGGCGCACCAGGTCGCGGGCGGTTGCGATCCAGCCACCGTGGGCATCCATGGCTTCGAGATTCCAGCCTCCGTATTCCCATGGCACATTCTGCCCGGTATTATAAACACTGGGGGCGGTATAACCATTTCCAAAATATTCGGCTTCGCGCTCTCTTTTGTCTTTGAGCAGATTATGACCGATGTACATATCGTAAATGCCCAGTGGGGTGAGGATCTCATCTTTTAGATAGTCTTCATAGGACTTGCCGGTTACGGATTCGATAATTTCCCCGAGGACAAGATAGCCGATATTGGAATAGGCGTATTGGGTTCCGGGGGTAAAATCCAGCCCGTTTTCCATCAGAAAGCGTATAAGAACTTCTTCTCTTACTGGGTTGGTTTCGCCATACTTCTGGGTTACATATAGTGGAAAGCCAATCGGGTCGCAATTATTGATCGACCAGGAATAGGGCGGATTGGGAAACGGCACGCAGTCAACATCGCGGTTCCAGCCTCCGGTATGCTCCAGTAATTGTTTAATCGTAATATCATTGATCCGGGCATCGCTGTAGGTTACGGTGCTGAGGTAAGGATGGCTGGCGAGCCGCCCGCCTGTTCCAAACGCCTTATCACTTAGACCGAGTTTTCCTTCCTGTACCAGCTTCATCACTGCAATGGCAGTAATAGGCTTTGAGACGCTGGCGATGCGGAACATGTGGTACGGCTGGGTGTCTTCGGTTTTGGCCAGATTGGCATCACCGAATGCGCGCATATAAACGAGTTTGCCGTTTTTTGCCATGGCAAACGTAGCGCCGGGAATGTTGAACTGGTTGAGAAACGTAGTGACTAGATTGTCGCAGTTAGACATTTCGGGAACGTCAATCCCTGTCTGAGCAAAAATCCGGACACTCAGAAAAACGATCAGTAAAAGCGAAAGGCTGGACTTCATAGTAAGTGTTTTGGTTAGAAATGTATCGGTTATTAATTTTTCTTTTTCCACTCCTGATACACAGACGGGTTAGGATTTTCCTGAACGTTGGTTCCTATGTAATTGCCTGTATTGGGATCTACATAGTAATAATTATACCCCGTTTCGACCTTACCGGATTGTGTTCCATTGGTAACAGTATTTTCATCCCGAATGTAGTCAATAAATTGTTCATGATTGCGATCTTGTGAAGCCTGATTATTCATCCAGGCCTGATTTTGGCTATCAAACGTGCTCTGCATACCCTGCATGCGCTGCTGGTGAGCGTTGAAATTTTGCTGCATATTCTGCATGCGCTGGTTGTGGGCATTGGTCATCTGCTGCATGGTCTGCTGGCTGTTGATCGCCTGTTGTTGCATGATTTGCTGGTGACGTGCATCCTGCTGCTGACGCCACTGGGGATTTGTTTTATAGGAATTGACTACATATTCATGGATTTTTTCAACCTCTGCGAAGTCCCCGGTGGTAGTAAATCCGTTTACTTCTGCATTCCATACCGATTCCAGCCTGAAAGTCAGTGCTTTGATTTTCCCTTTGACGGGTTTTCCGTTGTCGTTGAATTCAAAAGTGACACCGGCGGCAGTGATGGCAGGCATTTGTGAGATTCCGAGTTTCCGTGCCTCTTCCGCTGCTTTTTGAGCGTAAGCCTGGTCGGGTGTTACACTGAGAATCCGGAAGCCGGGAGCTTTTCCAAAACATCTCTGTGCATAGTCAGAAGCAAACTGATCGGCTGGCATATAATTATAAACCACAATCATTGGCGAACCGGTATTACCACTGAGAAACTGGGCTGTCTGCGAATTGGGCATAATAAACTGAGGCAGGTTGGGGTCGCCAAAGAATATCCGGCTTTTTCCGTCGGGGCTGGTAGCTACGCCACAACTGCGGATTTGGCCCTGTGGCCTTTCCATGCTCACCTGAGAATTCCAGCCTTTGGGCATCAGGATTGTAAATGCATTTTCTTTGGGGTCGGTGAGGGCAACAAAATCCCCGTCTCCGCCATTATCGCTGGTAAATGTGTAATTTCCGTTCATATCTATTGAGTCGTTATAGGAGGTGGAAGAAGCCTGTTCCATGCCGCATGAAGATAAAATCATCAGAGCAGTCAGACTGGCGGAGAGGAATGAAGGAATTTTCATAGATTGGGGGATTAATGATTGAAACAGATAATATGGAGGCCTTTTAACAGTTATGTAAATGGTTTTCGAAAGGTTAACACCGATGCGAAATTTTTTTTCAGGGAAATGGCCACTGCTTTATCTTCCGGTTTTATTACTCCTTACCGGGCAGGTGTCGGATCAAAGTGCAAATACTGCCAGAGGCCTGCTCCACGCTTCGCAAAAAAGCTGGGCAGATGGCAATTTTGACCAGGCACTTTCTTTGAGTTTACAGGCACAAAAACAGGCAACTACAGAAGCTGACACCTTTTCGCTGATTGTGGCCATGCGGCAGATCGGGAAATATTATGCGAGAAATGGGTACACTACGCAGGCCATCGCCACGCTCGACAGTGTGATTGCTTTCGCAAATTGGATCGGGCCTCTGCATCACGAAATTTTCCTGGCGCGCGGCGAACGCGCCGATATAGCAGCCCGTCTCGGAGAATTTGACAGTTGTATAAGTCAATATCAGGTTATTCTCAATGACTGCAAGGCACTTCCTCCTGATGACACCCTGCGCCCCATACTATTTCAATGGGGAGGCCAGGCATATTCGTATGTTGAAGCGTATGATTCTGCGCTGCATTACTGCCACCTTTCGCTGGATTTGCTAAAAAAGCTCTACCCATCCGGCAACCGGCTTGATATTGCCTATGTGGAGAATGCATTGGGAATTATTTACTCCAATATTGACAGACAGGATGAATCCGCGCAGCATTATCAGCGTGCTGCGGAAATTCTTACCCGGATGTTGCGACCGGGACATCCACATGTGCTTCAGGTACGCAGCAATGCTGCCGTTCAGTACCAATCGATGGGGCAACCCTGGAAAGCGGTAGAGCAATTTCAGAAAAATCTCCCCTATATCGATAGCGTAAAACCCGCCATTAAATACGCCACCCTGTTTAACTATGCAGGAGCATTAAATTCGGTAGGCGACTGCTATGAGTCGCTGAAATATCTTGACCAGGCGGAATCAATTATCCGAGAATGGCCCGACCTTCAGCCCGACGGGCTCAACCGCATTTATTATGCACGTAGTGCCGCATTACAAGGGCTGAGCAGATATCAGGAAGCCCTGCGGTACATTCACCTGTCCATAGAAGCCGATGTCGCAGTATTTGGGCAGGACAATTCCCAGTTGGTACAGGATTACAGCCGGCTGGGTATGATCTATTTTCTGATGGGAAATTTCGCCGAAGCGATAACTGCGCAAAAAAAAGCCATTCGCATTGCAGACATTCACCTCGAACCCTTCTCCATGCGCAAAGCCTGGGCATGGGAGTCGATGGGAGAGGCGCAGTTGAATGCAAAAAAATATGAGGACGCACTACTGAGCCTGCATACTGCCGAAAAAATTTATATCTCCGGAGGAACGCAGTGGAATCTTGTCGACACCTATCGGCAGATGGCCGTAACCTGGCTTTGTAAAGGGAATGCAGATTCCAGTATTTCATACTTTGAAAGAGCCTGGAACATCGCCATGCCCGACCTGCCTTTTCAGTTGTCTCCCGATTCGCAGACATACAGTATGTGGAGGAATCCGCTTCTGCCAGCACTGTTTGAAGAAATGGCCGATTGGAATGATTCGCTTTACCGTCGATCTGGTGTGTTTGACTACCAACTCGCTCAACTGGCCTGTCTGGAAGCCCGGATTGCCGTGACCGACAGCCAGCGTTATTATTATGAATCGTCTGAATCACGGCTGACCCAGGCCGCCGACCAGCGCAGGATTTTGGAAAAGGCCCTTTCGGTCTGTAATGATCTGTACATGGAAACGGGAGCGGAAGTCTATATAAAGAAGGCTTTCCAACTGGCAGAACAGGGGAAATCGGATCAGCTACGCGCGCATATCCAAACCAGACAGGCCCTGCGTTTTTCGGGAGTACCAGACTCCCTTTTGAAACAGGAACAGGAATACCGGCAGCAGCTTGCTTCAATGAATATTTCTCAGGAGGAAGAGGAGACCGCCAGCCTTCAGGTTGTCCAAAACCGTGAAGCCTATTACCGCGTCAGCCGTGAGTATCGCAATTTTCTCCGAAAATTGGAAAAACAACACCCCGGTTACTACCGCCTCAAATATCCATCGCCGCTTTCCCCTGACGAATTCGCTGCAAATATCCCAGATACTCAGGCCACTTACAGTTATTTTCAGGAGGGTAAAAAGCTGTTTGTCTTCCGGTTTTTTGGAGGTAAATGGTATATGACGCTTTATACTGACCCCAATATAGACGAAACGCTCCGGGAATGGCTCACTTTTATCCGGTCGCTTCCGTCCGACCATGCCGGGACCATCGCTGAAAAAGGACAATCTCTCACCCAAATCCTTCTGCCCGGGCTCTCTTCAGAAATAAAAGACCTCCTGATCATTCCCGACGGGAAGTTGGGTTATCTTCCGTTTGAAACACTCTTGCAGAAAAACATCGGGAGTAAACATGATGACGAATACAGGGAATGGGCTTTTCTCGCCCGCACTTTTACTTTCCGGTATATCAACAATGCGGGAATCTGGCTTCAATATGCCGAAGCCTCCGAATATCCGGCTCCATATCTGGGGTTTGCGCCTGCTTTTGGTGAAGACCTTTATGCCGGTACAAGGAGTATGCCCGGTGCACTGCGATATAATCAGACCGAAGTAACACAGGTAGCCAGCCTGCTAAATGGCCAGGCACTGACAGATACCTACGCAAACGAATCAACCGTAAAAAATCTGGGCACGGATCCGCATATTCTACACTTTGCCACACATGCCATGGCCGATGACAACAACCCTATGTCCTCAAAACTCTTCTTCGGGCAGCCGGTTGACAGCGCAGAAGACAATATCCTCTATGTTTGGGAAATATTTGGATTAGACCTCAACAGCCCGCTTACCGTGCTCAGTGCCTGCCAGACAGGCGACGGCCCTTTGCAAAGAGGAGAAGGAATCATGAGCCTGGCACGGGCATTTCAATATAGCGGCAGCAGAAATGTACTCACCACCCTTTGGCAAACCGACGATCAGGCTGGTGCAGAAATTACCACCTCCTTTTTTCAGGGGATCGCTAAAGGTATATTTTTGGAATATGCACTAAAGCAGGCAAAAACGAATTGGCTGGACAAATCAGACAACTACCACTGCCACCCCTATTTCTGGGCGGGATATGTGCTCATCGGAAATGGCGGAAACGTAAACATAAAGAGCAGCGGGTTTGGGGCGAATTGGTTGGTTTATGCGGGCATACTGTTGTCTGCCACATTTATAATCCTGATATTCAGGAAAAAGATGCTTCCCCCAACCAGTCGTTAGAACAAAGTCTTCATATTTTTTATGGAAGTCCGAAAAATCAGTGCTGCTCATTTGATCCTTCTTTCCGTGGGAATGGTTGTATTTCTTCTGCTTTCCGGGCAAAAACCTTCGGGCGGAGAAGCTGAAATCTTTTATAAGCAAGGCCAAAAACGCTGGATTGCAGGGCAGTATGATAGTGCCTATACATTTTTTCGCAAAGCCCAGTCCCAGGCAAAAATCGAAAACAACCAGCGGCTATGGGCACAGTCCATGCAGTTTGCAGGCGTGTATCTCACCCGTCAAATGCAGGTTGAGGCAGCAACAGCCACCCTTGACAGTGTGATTGCCCTTTCAGGTGTTTTCGACCCGCTTACTCCCTTCATCCTTTTTGCCCGAAAAGAACGCGCCTACCTAGACATGGCGACAGGCGATATCTCCGGAGCCGCAACCCGATACCAGCAACTCGCAGCAGATTGTGAAAAGCTGCCCCCGAAAGGCGACTCCATCCGCGCTACAGTATATGAGGGGCTTGGTCAGGCCAATTTTTACCTGGGCGAGTACAGGAACGCACTGGGTTTTGTTGAAAAAGCGCTGGGATTGTATAATCAGTCTTCAAAAAAGGACCAGATGCCTGTCGCAGTTTGCCACAATACCCTGGCAATCATGCAGATGTACCTCAGTGAATACGAACCCGCTCTGGAAAACTTTCTGACCGCTGTCAACCTCCTGAGCAAAAAACTTGGCCCCGATCACCCCGATGTCCTTCAGGTAAAAACCAATATCGGTGTGCTTTACAGCGAACTGGGCCTTTTCTGGAAATCGCTGGAATACCACAGAGAGGTTTTAGAGGGAATCGACCGGCTCCAACCTTCTCCCCACCTCAATGCTCTCCTCAACATGGGTTCTACACTTATCGCAGTAGGTGATTATGAAGCCGCGCTGAGTTATTTCGAACAAGCCGAAATTTGGCTCAACCGGTTTCCCGGCATGGCTCCGGAAAGCCGCGCTTATATTGCGCTTAACCGAAGCCTTATTTTCCGGGAAATCAACCAGAGTGAAAATGCGATCAGGTCAATCAGACAATCCATACAGATCAATCAATCGATTTTTGGCAAAGATCACCCCGAACTGATTACCGATTATATGCAGGAGGGAAATCTGTATTCACAGGCTGAAAAATACGATTCGGCCCTTTATGCCTATGAAAAAGTGTATAATCTCGCCCGGAAACACGAAGGAGAAAAAGCCCTGAGAAAAGGCCACGGACTCTTCCTCATGGGAGAAACCAGGGAAAAAATGGGGGAAAAATCCCGCGCATTACAACTATATCATCAGGCTGTAGCGGTTTACAGAGCCAATGGGAATGCCTTTGATGAAGCCAAAACACTGGTCTGTATCGCGAATCTGTGGCGAAAAGAAAATCAGCCAGATTCTGCCCTGAAATATCATCAGATTGCCTGGACTGTACTTGTTCCCGAACTTCCCTTCCAATCATCTACTGACATAGGGGCGCGCAATCACTGGCAAAATCAGTCCCTCCGCGAATGGTTGGTCTCCCGGTCGGAAACGCAGGTCTTTTTTGCCGAAAAAACAGGGGATATAAATGGCCTTAAAGCCGCACTTGCGAGTGCCGAGGTGTTGTTTAGTATAGGCGACAGCCTTCGGCATTACTACGAATCACCCGGCTCGGGCAGATATGCGGTGAGAGACGAATTGCCGGTATATGAAATGGCGCTCAATGCTGCATGGCAACTTAGTAAGCTTACCGATGACCAGACATATGCTGATTGGGCCTTCCAGATCGCTGAAAAAAGCAAATCAGGCATTCTTCGCGACCATCTCCGCGGAATCCGTGCACTTCACTTTGCCGGAGTACCCGATTCGCTGATTGAAAAAGAACAATATTTCAGGCAACGCCTGGCTGCACTCGATGGAGCGATCCACACCGCCGGAGACGACCCCGATTATGCAGAAGGCCTGAAAAACCGGAGATTTGAGATCAATCAATCTTACCGGAACTTTCTTCTGGATATGGAACAACAGTACCCCGAATATTATAAACTGAAATTTTCCGAAAATGTACCGGGAGCCAAAGAAGTTATGGCACAATTGCTCCCCGGGCAGGCGGTATACAGCTATTTCAGTGGCGGGCATTATATATTTATTTTCCGCATCCAAGGAAATGATATGAAGTTTTTTCGGGTGGATAATACGATACAATTACGGCAGGAACTTAAAAACTGGCTGGATTTTATCGGCCATCCGCCATCCGAAAAAGAGCCGGTTGCCCCCATGGCAGCAGTCTCTCTTCACCTTGCACAGACTCTTCTGCCAGGTCTGTCAGATGATTTTTCGCGGCTGCTGATTATTCCTGACGGCGAACTGGGGTATCTGCCTTTTGAGAGTCTTCCGCTTACAAATCCGGCAGATACGACCTTTCGCAACTGGGATTTCCTCACAAAACAATACACGGTATCGTATGCTTATGCTGCATCCATCTGGCTTGAACAAAATCGCGAGAAAGATCATCATTCGGCTACCTACTATGGTTTTGCTCCTGCTTTTTCACAGAGTTTGCCCTCAGAAACCCGGGGAAATTTCAGCCCACTGACACACAATCAGGAGGAGGTAAAACAAGTTGCCCGGCTTTTGAAAGGAAAAGCACTTACCGGTGCCGAAGCAAAGGAAGCCACCCTGAAAGCGTTGGATACGCGGCCTGCTATTCTCCATTTTGCGACACATGCCATTGCCGACGAGACTGATCTGATGGATTCCGGGATATTTTTTGAAAATGACAGCCTTTCAGGAGAAGACGGAATTCTGCATATATGGGAAATATACGGCCTGATGATCAATAGTCCGCTGACGGTATTGAGCGCCTGCCAGACCGGTCGGGGACCGTTGCATAAGGGAGAGGGAATCATGAGCCTTGCCCGCGCATTTCAGTACAGCGGGAGTAGCAATATTCTTTCCACCCTCTGGCCTGCCGATGACCAGGCAGGAGCGACGCTGACCACCGATTTTTTCCGGTTTCTTGCCCAAAAAGATGCGTCAGCCACAGCCCTCCGGAAAGCCCGCCAGGAATGGCTCCAGAGGTCAGACGATTATCATTGCCACCCCTATTTCTGGGCGGGATATGTGTTGATTGGCGAGGGTGGGGAGGTGGCTATCGAAAAATCTGGTATGCCTGGGAACATTGGACTCAGCATTTTGAGTGTCATTATTTTGGGACTTATAGGGATTGGGGTACGAAAAATGTGGCGTAGACGCAAAATATAGCGGGTCTGATAAAATTTTTTTGCCAGGGTAATTTTTTTAGTATCGTATTATTAGGGAGTATCCCCCTAATTGCCGCTTCACTACTCCAATTACTAATATTTTTATTATGATTTCACTCAAGGCAACGATCACTATTATGTTAGTTATTATGACTACATATCTATTTGGTCAGGAGTCGCGCCCAGTCGGTTTTGGACTGGAAATACAGCCCAGAGTTGTATCAGAAATTTTTACAAATAGCAATCTGGGGAAATCTTCTTCATTGTTGGGAGGCGCTGTCTCGGGAAATATTTTTTTCGACATCACGCCCAATTACACGCTAAAAACAGGATTGGGACTCAACATTCAGCGAATTGATCACAAGGACTACACCTTTATTCTGCCTTGTGATATTGGCACACAGGGAGTTGATTCTACAAACTCCTGGGGCCAGATTCAAGAAACGATTACCTATATGAGTATTCCGATCTCCAACCGCATTGCTTTTTCCCAAAATGACAACCGGTTTTATCTTCAGATAGGTGCAGAGGCATTGATCAGAATAAATAATTCGGGCACATTCAGCCTTTATGAGTGTGGCACGAAAACAGATGTTGATATCAGTTCATCCTACAGCCTTTCCCCGGCACTTGTAACCGGAAACCTTGGCATTGGCTATGAGGCTACACTTGCGGGCTCAGGGAAAATTTATGTCGAACCCAATGTGGCCTATTCATTTAATACGATTTTTCAGAAAATGTCTACAGATGAGCTTATCAACCATAGCAGATTAATAAATATCGGTATAGCCGCAGGTATTCGTTTTCGGTAGAAAATAATTATTTACCCAAATAAAAAACGCGCCAGGTGATAATACCCGACGCGTTTTTTTTATTTTCCTGTAAATCAACTCTTCGCAGCAATCGGCGCTTTGGAAGTGCGCACCCATGCAACAAATCCGGTCAGCGCACCGAGAACAATATTGGCCGGGACGGTTTCATATTCTCCTCTGGAAATATGTAGTCCAGCAGCCAATACCATGACAGCGATCAGTCCGTATGCGGCATACACCGTCATTTTGGGCTGGATGCGTGTAAGCGAAGGCACAATCAGACCTATGGCGCCAAGCAGTTCGGCAATGCCCGCAAGGCGGGGTACCCACGACCCGACATCTGACACCCAGGGCATCTGGGTCGCCAACTGGTCAAGCGGAGTGAAAGTTTTGGTAAACCCTGCGGCGGCAAAAGCCAATGCCAAAAGGCCTTGTACAATCCATGATGCAATGTTCATAAGGGCTAGTTGTTAATGGTTATTGGTTATTGGTTATTGGTTATTGGCTATTGGCTATTGGCTAATGGCTATTGGCTAAAAGCTAATGGCTAATGGCTAATGGCTAATGGCTAATGGCTAAAAGCTAATGGCTAAAAGCTAATGGCTAAAAGCTAATGGCTAATGGCTAATGGCTAATGGCTAATGGCTAAAAGCTAATAGCCAATGAGCAGATACAATATAGTAATTTCTATGTTTAAACATCAATTTTTATTTATGAAATTTTCCGGAATTCGTGCTGATCTGTTTATATTGATTACTCTCTCAAAAATTGCCGGAATATGAATTTCATCACCTACCTCTTCCGAATGATTTTGCCGGGAATCATTTTCCCCGCAACCCTATGGGCACAAACGCCCCTGCTGAAAAACCAGTCCCGACCGGGCGATTTTGTCGTGGAACCGCCTACATTGATCTGTGCCGGCTTTGAGTGGCCGGTCTATGGCGACGAAAACCGAAACGCCACAGTCGCTGTTTCCTATCGCCTCAAGGGCGAAACCGTCTGGAAAGAGGCACTTCCCTTGCTCCGCATTGGGGGTGAAAAAATATTTGGCCACGACCAACGCTGGGTTTATACCACACCCCACATGTTTGCCGGAAGTATCTTTAATCTTGAACCTGGCAGCTACTACGAATGTAGATTTACCCTAACCGATCCCGATGGTACGGAAGGGAAAACAGAAGAAATGGTAACCATTCGCACCAAAACAGAACCGCAGCCCTATCCACATGGAAATATCTACCACGTCTATCCGGTCGGTTATGATGGCCCAAAGGAAAGTCCGGCATTTACTGGTCTCAATGAAGCCTACTATGACGGAGGCAATCTCGGCGACTGGTGGCTGGTGCCCGATCCCCGCGTAAAACCCGGCGATGTGATTCTCGTTCACGCTGGCCTTTACAAAGGCGACCGGATGAATTATGTAGATCCGCTCGCACTCAATTTTCACGGGACATATGTCCTGACTCAGAAAGGAACAGCAGAGAAGCCGATTACTATCAAAGCCGCAGGTGATGGGGAAGTGATTTTTGACGGAGATGGCGCTTATCGCCTCTTTGATGTGATGGCTGCGGATTATCATTTATTCGAAGGAATTACCATCCGCAATACTGATATCGCCTTTTACGCCGGACTCAAACACGTCATGGGTTGCAGTGGTCTTACGGTCAAAAGCTGCAAAATCGAAGACGTGGGCATTGCAGTAATGACGCATAGCGAAAATTCGAAGGACTTCTACATCGCCGACAACTATATGACCGGGCGCCACGACCCCGATACGCTGATGGGCTGGTACGGATTTGAAAATCCCTCACCAATGACTTCCTACTATGCAGTAAAAGTCTATGGCCAAAGCCATGTGATCTGCCACAATAGCATCAAGTACTTCCACGATGGAATCTGCGTCGATACCCACGGACTACCTGAAGAAGGACAGGACAAAAAATGTGTATCTATCGACATTTACCGGAATGATATTTTCAACACCTCCGATGACTTTATCGAGTCTGACGGCGGGGTACACAATATCCGCATATTTGAGAACCGGGGATTTAATGCCTATCACGCAGCGCTGAGTGCACAGCCGATTTTTGGCGGGCCGGTGTATTTTGTCCGGAATATCTGCTACCATGTGCCCGGTACAGCTTTGAAATATACCATTCGCCCGGCGGGAATTTTCACTTACAACAATACCTTTTGTATGGAAACCAGTATCAGCGGATTTTCCAACGGACATTTTCGAAACAACCTCTTTATGGGCCCTGAAGACAGCCGTGCGGCGATGAGTGCTACTACATACACAAATTATTCTTCTTCTGATTACAACGGATACAGATATAAAAAGGACGCTAAAATTTCTTACCGGTGGCGGTATCCCATTGACCCTGCACACAATCACGCTGCAGACAAAGAACTCACCTGGACAGAGATGTACGGACTGACCGGTGTGGAGGATATTATGGGCTGGGAGACACATTCGGTCGAACTCGACTACGATATTTTCGAAAATGTCCAAAAACCCGACCCTGCCCGGAAGGGATTTGTTTATCCGGTGGGGAACAGCGATTTCCGCCTGAAAAAAGGTGCCGATGCCATTGATACGGGGTGTGTTTTACCCAATATCACCGACGGTTTTACCGGAAAATCGCCTGATCTTGGGGCATTGGAATATGGCACACCACCGCCAGTGTATGGGGTGAGGCTGAAGAAGTAGCCCCTGGCCCTGATTGCAGTTATTTGGAGAATCGCTTGTTTGACAACAGCTTTTCATGAACCCAGTCTTTGTTTGACCGGCTTATGGGAATATGTTCCTCCCCGATTGTTATTTCAGAATTATCAAAACTATTAATCCTCGATACGGAAACAATGAAGGACTTATGCACGCGAATAAACTGATCGTGATCCAGGTTTTCTTCTAAAGCCTTGAGTGGCATCAGCGTCATATATTTTCCATTTTCCGTGTGGATCATCACATAGTTTTGCAGCGACTGGATAAACAGGATTTCTGCGGTGTTTATCTTCTCATATTTGCCGTCACATTTGATAAAAAAGTAATCTGGCTCAGACTGAACCGACTCAGCAATATTTTTCTGCTTTTTAAGCAGGTACAATTCCCTCGCTTTTTTTACCGCCTTGAAAAACCGGTTGAAAGTAATGGGTTTCAGCAGGTAATCTACCACATCAAACTGAAAGGCTTCCAGGGCGTAATGAGGATAAGCTGTGGTAAGAATAACCGGGGGGAGAGACGACCTGAGATTAAGAAAATCAATACCGGTCATAAAGGGCATTTCAATATCCAGAAAAATAAGATCAGGCTTTTCCGTCTCCATGAGTTGATCAAGTTCTACCGGGTTCTGAACAATTCCTATCAGTTCGAGGTAATCGACTACCGCCACATGACGGGCCAGTCCCTCACATGCCAGCGGCTCGTCATCTACGATTATGCACCTTATTTTCACGCCAGCTCCAGTTTCAGTTTAACAGTAAATACTTCAGGATTTTCAGCAATAATCAGTTCATGTTTATTGGCATATAGCAGTTCCAGCCTTCGTTTTACATTGGACAGTCCGATGCCCGGAGATATTTCAGATCTGCCTGATCCTCTGCTGTTTTCAATTTCCAGATAAATAGTCTCTGCTTCACATAAGGCAAGCTGCATCCGTATGAAGTTAGCTTTACCTTTTGCTTTAGAGACATGTTTGAATGCATTTTCTACAAAAGGAAGGATTATAAAAGGGGCAATCATTACCGCCTGATCCACCTGTTGATTGATATCAAAGGTCAGTTCGGTCTGATCTTCACGCAGCCTGAGACTTTCCAGTTCGATAAAACCCTCAATAAAATCAAGCTCCTTTCTAAGGGGAATAAACGGGTCATTGCACTCATACAGCTGGTATCGCAACATATCAGAAAATGAAGCCAGTGCCTCAGCGGCAAGATCAGGATTTTTGTGGATCAGTACATAAATAGAATTGATGGTATTAAACAAAAAATGCGGGTTGATCTGTGATTTCAGGTATTTCAGTTCTGATTCAAGATTTTCCTTTTGAAGGGTGATTTTTTCCCGCTCGGTATGAATCCAGTTTTTGGCCAGTTTTACGCTCATGGCCAGCGTCATGCTTGCCGAAGTCGAAGGCAGGGCTGCCCTTGAGAAGAAAAACATAAAGTCTGAAGGCTCTCTTCCGAAAAGCTGGGCAAATGTCTTATCCGAAAGGTATGCGTTTAAATAATAACCTGAGGCTATGAGGGCTGAGCAGGCGAAAATGGTCAGTAAAAGCAGCAGGATATAAACGCCAAACTTTCCCCTGGAAAGAAACTTCGGGATAAGATAATACAGATTAAAATAGGCGCCCATAGCCTGAAAAATAATATACCCGATAAATTTTACAGGCAGTTCTCCGCCAAAAAGATAGGCCCATGAATTTTCCAGACTATCCGTATTGATTACCAGCCAGGTGAGGTGGTAACAGATCCAGAACGGGATATGGTAAATCTTGTATTTGTATAACCAGGCGATCATTGAGTGAAATCATGAGATTCCGGCCAAAGTAAGGTTTACTTTCAGATAACCCGCACAACATTGACGAATGGCCTGAAATAATTGATAAACGGAAAAATACCAATTAAGTGCTGCATGTCAAGTTTTTCAGGCGGATAGTCAATGCTTTCTGCACAGAGGAAATAAGCGCTTTTATTTTGTTCAAAAAGCAAAATGAACAAGTCTCTGTTATCAGCCTTTATCACTTTGATAAGTCTTCCCGGTTTTGCCCAGATAAGCGGCGTCGTTGCCGATGATCTGCAACAGGGTATCCCGTTTGCCAATGTGCTATTGTATCAATCTGCAGACAGCAGTTTCCTCACCGGTGTGAATACCAATGAAACCGGACATTTCACGATCCATCACAGGTCTCCTGGAAATTATTACATCCAGATCAGCAGGATTGGATACAAAACCAGTAATTGTTTACCTGTAAATCTTAGTGAAAATGGTCAGGCAGATCTGGAAACGATTACCCTGGAAAGTGAGGCCGCCACATTGGATGAAGTCGTAATTTCTGCCAGAAAAGACATTATCCAGCAGACGCCTCTGGGAAAAGTAGTCAATGTACAAAGCAGCCTTCTCACCAAAGGAAGCAATGCCTTACAGTTACTGGAGCGGCTACCCGGCGTTATTACAGATAAAAGTAATAATGAATTCAGCCTTAACGGGCAGAAGGGAGTTACGGTACTGATAAATGGCCGAAGGGTAATGATGAGCCAGTCCGAAATCATGGCGCTGCTGGAAAACACGCTGGCAGATAATATCGAAAAAGTGGAGTTGATCACCTCTCCCTCTTCCCGCTATGATGCGGATGGCGGTGCCGGTATCATCAATATCATCATGTTGCAAAACACCGCTCAGAAAAGTCGGTTTGGCTTTACCACTATGGCCGGATACGGCTTCAGGGAGAAGGCTTCTGTTTCAATAAATTACCAGAGAAACTGGAACAAATTCAGCTTAACCGGCACCTACGGGTATCTGAGAGACGTGCGGCGATCCGGTTTTGCTGGTTTTGGCACCTCCTCCAAACCGGCAATTCTCGGTGGCAACAGTACGGCTGATTTTTCCACTTTCAGTCGTGCATTTCAAAACGGGCATAATCTGAATCTGGCTGCAGAATACAGGCCGGCAGCCGGTGTTACTTTAGGTACAGACTGGATTTTGTCCTTCGCCCAAAACCACAATTTATCCAACAATAACGTAGCCTGGGATACCGAAGAATTTGGTTATCTGGCCATGAAAGGTCTCTCTGATGGGGAAAGCCGCAGGGCGAATCTGATAGGTTCAATTTTTCTCGACAAAAACTGGAAGGGAAATCGAATCAGCCTTGACCTGAGTACCCTGGGCTATTTCAATGATAATCCGGCCAATATAGATTCCGATTACTTTGATGAAAACGGAGAACCCTTACTCCCGCCTTCTGAAATATTTACCACCGGGAACCGTGGGAAGAGCCTTTCAGATATACACGTGGGGGTAGCCAAAATTGATTATGAGCGGTCTTTTGGCTCATCAGTAAAAGGAGAGTTTGGCGGAAAAATCAGTTTCTCTGACAATAAAAACGACAGCAATATTGAAAGCCTGATAAACGGAAAATGGCAAACAGACACCCGATCCCAAAGTCTTATCCTGAGTAAAGAAAAGATCATGGCTGCTTACAGCCAGTTCAGGTTTAATCTGGGCCAGAAAAACAGTTTGCATGCCGGTCTGAGATATGAGTTTTGGCGAAGGGACATCAATACCGAAAAAGAGCCATTTCGCATCTCTGGCCTCTTTCCCACAGTGCTTTTCACCAGAGGTCTAAAAGAAGGGCAATCCTTTAACATGGGTTACAGCAGGCGAATTACCCGTCCGCTTTACACCGATCTGATTTCCAATCTGTTTTACAACGATCCAACCTTTGTTTTCTCTGGCAACCCCTCTTTGAAGCCAACGCTGACAGACCAGATCAAACTGGACTATAATATCCCCGGGCTGAGTAGCAGTCTGATTTTTCAATACGATAAAAACCCCATTCTCAGGTACCAGATTACTACCAATAAGGAGCAGAACATCGGCATTTCTTCCCCACAAAACCTTGATTACAGTAAAAGTATAACCCTCTTTCTAAATGCCCCTCTCCAGATCACCCACTGGTGGAAAATGTCTGTAAGCAGCACCAGCTCTCTCCGGAATTATCAGATTTCTTATACACCAGTGGTGGCGGCAAAAACCTATTTGTTTCAGTCCTTTAATGTTAGTCAGAATTTTACAGTGCCGGGCGATATAGAACTGGAATTGTCCGGTTGGAGAAACCTGCGTTCCTATGATGGAAGTAACCGCATCGCGGGTTTTGGGGTGGTAAATCTTGGCCTGGCCAAGAAACTCAAAAATGACAAAGGAACCATTGCTTTGAACCTGCCCGATCTGTTCAGAACATTCAAAGTGCATACTTATATTGGAGGAATGACAAATCTTATTTTCGATATTAAAAGTGAATCTGACTGGCGCGACGAAACCGCCTTGTATCAGGTTTTCAGGTTGAGCTATTCGAGAAGTTTTGGCGGCAAAGTGACGCAGCAAAAACGAACCCGGGAAGAGGAGTTAAGGCGGGTGAATAATTGAGTTTTGCAGGGCAATTCTCCCCTGAAACTATATTTTCATAACAGGCTTACTTTTTATTTCATGTATCGTATTGTAGCAAGCCACTAAGGCTACTAACAACAATACCTATGAAAAAGATCTGGGCATGGGCTGCCCAAAACACTGCACTGGCTTACCTGTTTTTTACACAAGCCGCTTGTATTATCTTTGGTATTTACTGGGGTATTTCTTCGTTTTTCCCAAAAGACGAACCGAATACGCCCAAAAATCTCCTGGTCACGGTTTCTGCTTATGAAGATGCTGCCCGTACAGTTGTTGATGCTTACAATGCAGGAGTAAGCAACGACTATGACATGCAACTGCGTGTCGTATCTGAATCTGAAGCGGTAAAAACTTTCGCAGAATCGAAAAACGCTATGCTGATTTTATCCAGAAAACTGACAGATGCGGAAATCTCAAATGTTAAGTCCGACAGACTGCCCTTGTCGCAGGACACGCTGCTTCCTGATTCCCCTCCGGGGACTGACTATGCCTTTCTGATCAGCGATCATCAGAACTCTCCTGCCGAAGGAAAATTTTTATCCTTCATCACCAATCCCGCCCAACCCAGGCGATTTGCTCCCAAAAGAAGAAGTTAGCCACTAAAAAATAACCCCGGAGGAATGAACCTGCCGGGGTTTGTTTTTTGGCCCTTGCACCTTACGCCAGTATCTCACACAAGTCTCCCGTACTGTCTGCAAACTTCACATCGTCCACGCCCATGACTTTCATCATGGTCTGGTGCAGGTTGGCGAATGGCGTATCTTTGGCAAACTCAAGGTTCTGCCCGGTTTTCAACCTCCCGCCGCCTTTGCCGGCTACCACAATCGGAAGATTGTGGCAGGAATGGCGGTTGCCGTCGCGAAGGCCCGAACCGATCATTACCATCGAATTGTCGAGCAACGTGCCCTCTCCTTCACAGATGGCGTCCATCTTTTCGAGCATATAGGCGTACTGCTCCATATGCCAGCGGTTGATCCGCTCGTACTGGTCGAGGTTGCGCGGGTCATCCTTATGGTGCGAAATCGAATGGTGCGTATCAAATACTCCTTCCAAAAACGAGAAATTGCGGTTGTTGGCGGAGTTGCCAAACATAAAGGTTGTAACACGCGTAGCATCACTCTGGAATGCCAGCACCATAATATCCAGCAACAGGCGCACTTTGGGTGTGATGTCCACTCCTTCGGAATACTCTGCCCATTCATCAATCCGGGTGTCCATTCGCGCCAGTTCTTGCCTTACGTCGGGCGTAATTCTCGCCTCAAAGTCTTTAAGGTTTTGCTGATCTTCCAGTCGCTTTTCCACGGAGCGGATCGACTCCATATATTCGGAAAGTTTATTTCTGTCGGAAACACCCAGATTCCGGTTGAGTTTTTGGGCATCACCCTGAACCAGGTCGAGGACACTTTTTTTGTTGGGATCAGGTGCAACCGGTGGTTTGCCGGGGATATAGTTGCGGAAAATCCGGTCAAATGCGAGCCTGGGATCGATCTCTTTCGCGCACGGCTGATTGCGGCTCTGCCAGGAAATCGAGCTACCATACAACCGCGTAAAGCCCGTAGATTTACAAATACCGGTATCAATTCTGTCCACTCCGTACTGAAGGGAAGGAAACATGGTCTCTTTACCAATTCGGTTGGCAACCAACTGATCCACAGATACACCTCCGCAGTCCAGACCACTATCTACCGTTTTGGTAATGCGCATGGACGTGAGGAAGTTGGCAGTTTTGGTAAAATGACCTTCCTGCCTCGTATCGGAGTTTCGGTTATATAATTGCCCCAGGATATTCAGCTGGCTTTTCACATTTTTCAAAGGCTGAAGAATCGGGGAAAGAGTAAAATTGGAACCCCATCCTTCAGGTGTCCATTTATAAGGGTTTACTCCATTGGCCATATACATACAGGCCATACGGCGGGGAGGCAGATTGGCGCCGGTGAAGGAAGAAAACCCGGGCGGAATCATCGCTTCCAGCAGGGGAAGAGCAATACACGCACCCATTCCTTTAAGCATTCTTCTGCGGGAGATATACCAGCTTTTTTCCATAACTATTTATCATTGTTGTAGCGCTCGGGCATATCACTTCTTTTATAATGGAAGGGATAAGAAGTAACGAGCGAAAGCATAAGTTTCTGACTATCAAAATCGTTTTCGAGCAAACTATTGGTCATGTTGGTGAGGGTAGGGGAATCGGTAAACCCTACACCCCGGCCAAGTGCATAAGAAAGGAGTTTGCGGGAGAGGTTTCTCGCAAATTTTTCCTTGTCTTCACAAAGTATTTCTTTAAGTGCTGATGGCCCTTTAAAGGCTTGCCCGGTAACCAGCACGCCAGAAGCATCAATCGGCGTTTCGCCATATTTTTCCCGCCAGCGACCAATCGCATCAAAATTTTCGAGGCCAAGTCCGATGGGATCCATTTTCTGATGGCAGCCTGCGCAGGTGGAAGGTGCGCGGTGTGCACTCAACAGTGCGCGGAGATCCAGTTCGTTTTTAACAGATTTTTTTGCGGCTTCGAGTTCAGGGACATCGGGTGGCGGCGGTGGTGGTGGTGTACCCAGCATTTGTTCGAGCACCCATTTTCCGCGAAGCACAGGGCTGGTGCGGGTAGGAAGAGAAGACGCTGTCAATACAGCGCCCATTCCCAATACGCCACCTCTGCTTCTGTCAGAGAGCAATACGGCGCGCATTTCCTCACCTTCCACACCTTCTATTCCGTAGTGACGGGCAAGGGTTTCATTGAGAAATGTATAATCGCTGTCTATGAGTTCCAGGAGGTTGCGACTGCGGGTAAACACATGGTAAAAATACTGCACCACTTCCTGATACATAGCTTTTCGGAGGGCCTCGTTAAATTCGGGGAATATCTTCGAATCAGTTTTCGGTTCCTTCATGGCCTGTTCTACGCCTAGCCACTGGCTGGAGAAAGCCTCGGTAAAACGCATAAACCGCGGGTCAGCCATCATACGCAATGCTTCCCGTTGAATCACCTCCGGATCATGCAGATTTTCACGGTAGGCGACATTGAGCAGTTCCTGGTCAGGAATAGAAGCCCATAGCAAAAAAGACAGGCGGGTGGCTAGTTCAAAATTGCTGATCAGATAGGGTTTACTGAGCGTCAGATTGGTTTCTGACCGGTAGAGGAAATTGGGGGAAATGAGCACCGTTTTCAGCGTTTCGAAAATGGCCTGATCAAATCCGTCTTTTTCCTGCCAGCGGGTAGCGTACATATCCCGGAAAAAGTCCAGCATCTGATCAATTTCCGTTTGTGTCAGAAAACGCCGGTAAGCGGTAGTAGCAAAAGGAATCAGCACTTTACCCGCAGCTTCAACGGGTGCCTGCATGGACATTTCTTTTCGGAGCACCTGTTGGTTCCACCAAAGACTGATTTTTTCTCCAAAACCGGGTTGATAGGTTGTTGGGACAATTTTTCGCCACTTAAGCTCATCGTGGCGGGCAGCCCGGAGAATAGAATCTGCCGCTTCGTAGTAGCGTTCGATCAGCAGTGGGGTAAAAAACAATACCCTAGACTGGTTGTCAAAACCTTCTCCGCCGGAGCCGTCGGAAGGAAAAAATTCTTTTGCATCGAAATCCACTCCCGTGAGGTCGATAATCGCGTAGCGGTATTCGCGGTGGCTCATACGGCGCAAAATCGCATCGCCGGGATCGGGTTCGGCCAGCGCTTTATCGAGCAGACGGTTGATACCCGCGACGGTTTGTTCGACTTCCTCATGTGTCATGCGGGGTTTGCCCATAGGAGGCATGGTGCCGGCAAGTATCTGGCGCACGACATTTTGATACAGGTCGCCCCGGCTTGTTACCCCAATCGCAAAGTCGGTATCGTCGAGGTTGATTCCTCCTTTTTTTTCCGAAAGATTGTGGCAGGAGGAACAATGTTTGCGCATAATCGGACGAACATCCCTGCGCCAGCGAAAATCATCCTCCGTGTCGGCCTGTAAGCAGACCGTCCATATGCTGAGAAGCAGCACCAACAAAAGGCGGATATGAGGGAAAGGAGTCATATTTCACAAAAGAGACTCTAATATACTGATTTCCTGCGGCTTGCCCCCAGAAATTGTATAGCAGGTCAAACGTTTACCCTTTAGTACAGGCCTTCTTCCGGAAAATTTTTATCTTGACCCGTTGTCGGGAGGAATGATTTCCACGCCTTTCTGGAAAGATACGGCGCTTCCATTATTGAGGACGCGGTTTAATGGTTTGAAACCGTAGGGGCCGAAAATTTTCTGCCCCTACGACGATTTACGATATACAATTCGGTTGTGCGGATGATCAATGTTTCACCCCAATCATATCTTCCAGCCTGACGGGTAGCTGTTTTTCTACCCATTCCTTAAAACTGCCTGTATAACCTGCAGCCTGCTGCAACTGGCTGATCCTTTGATTGACGCTTTTCATCGCTTCGGGGGTCAGTGGTTCCGGGAGAAAGTCCAGAATCTGATTTACCTGTCCGGCTACCACGCCTTCGCGCTTGCGGAATCCTTCTTTTATTTCGTCCTCCCGATCCTGCTCCATTTGTCCGATAATCGCCTGGGAAACCTGTCGCCCGTGGCGTGCAGACTCTATGATATTTCCCCTTCCTGTCACGGCATTGCCCAAAGCAAACACAGTATTAAATCCTTTCACCCGGCAGCAGGTCTGCTCGGTGATCTCATAAATGGTCCCATCCATCGGTACGCCCGGAATCGGCGATGGAAGACTGCCTATCGAAGAAATCACCAGTGGCGCACGCACCTCATACTCACTTCCCGGCACATCTTTTAGCCTTCCGTCTTTCATCTCGGTACGGCGGAAAACGATACCCGCAAGCCTTCCGTTTTCAACGATTTTATCAACCGGCGCATGCAGTGGTTCGAAGTTGAAGAGATATTTGGACTGGTAGTTGGTGAATATTTTTTCGTTGATGATCTGTGCTTTGGCAATCTGCTCGGGTGTATCGGTAGGGTTGGAGGATAGCGGCATATCCATCGCCCTGCGACGATAATAAAGGGTACACCCCTTAACGCCGAGGTCTTCGAGCGTGAGATTGAGTTCTTCGAGCACTTTGGCAATGCTGCGATCCAGCGTAAAAAGATCTACATCGTACCCTTTGGCTTTTAAGGCCCGTTGTACATTTTCAAACATCAGCACCTTGGCCACATCAAGTGATGCCAATCCGCCACCGATGATAACGGCACCATCAGGGGTATCAAAATGCTGGCCGGAGAAATTGGGTTCGTGGTAGTGGTTGTACCAGTAGATAAAAGGATTTTGATAGTAGAGGCCCTTTCCTTCAAATTCGTCCACACCATCGATAGGCAGCGGCCGGTCGCGCCAGGCACCATTGGCGAGGAGCACGGCGCTGAACCCCCATTCGTTGACCACTTCCTGAAAATCCACATTATGCCCAAGCTGTATGTTGGGGATAAACTGTACCAGGGGATGAGAAAGTTTTTCGTTGATTTTTTCCTCTTCCTTGTCGCGGAGTTTGACATGCCATTTGGGCAAGCCATCTTCGATTTTGCCATAGGGGAGAGGATTTTGATCGAATACAGCTACGCGAATACCTTTTTGCGTAAACTGAAAAGCAGCTTCTGATCCGGAGACCGCGCCGCCGAAGATCGCAATATAATGGTCTGACATCTCGGGGTGAGGTTAAAGGTGGTTAAAGACGGACAGACGGTGTAGAACTTCGCTTTTTTAATTTAAGAAGATTTGCGGGAAAAACTATTGCCGGCAGGAAAAATTCTTGAAACCGGGAAAAGAAAGCAGCAGAATTTCGCATCTTTATCCAAAGACTTATTTGTATGGCAGTCAAACTGGAAAAAAGACTTTTGTCAGTCAATGACTATCATCTGATGATAGACGCCGGTATCCTCACCGAGGATGAGCGGGTTGAACTGCTTAATGGGGAAATTGTTACCAAGAGCCCGATTGGAAGTAAACACGCAGCTTATGTGGGGAAAATAACCACATTACTAAACAAATTACTTGATAATTGGGGAATAGACCTGCCAGTAAACAGAATTTTTGGGTAAACCACTTCTCAACGGCTGATAACAAGTTTTTCCGCCCCGACCTTCACATTGTCCCGAATAAAAACCACTGTATATATTCCTGCGGGAATTTCGGGCAGCGACATTTGTTGTTGGGTTAAACCAGGGGAAAATTGCCGCTCATCCTTCAACAAAATCTGTCCGTGAAGATTCGCAATCTGAATCTCAATATGTTCCGGCTTATCAGTTTTGTACTCCATCCAGACTGATTCTGAAGCGGGGTTAGGATAAAGATGAAAGGATCGCCCGGATTTAAGTTCGGCATCAAGATCTGTGCTAAGGTCAAAAAATCCGTCTGGGTCAGTTTTCACCAGAAACATATTAAACATCTGATCCAGTGTATCATTACCGACTTTCGCAGCACCTTCCATTCTTCCGGTTACAAACAGATTTCCCTGCGCATCTCCGGTGAGTGTCGCCATGTTAAATTCGTAGAATATTTCGAGGTATTCATCTGCCCAAAGTTTTGCGTCCAGCACATTTCCGTTTGGATCATAAGCAACAAAAAAATTCCGCTGGTTGATGCCTCCCGGGTCATGTGGCAGGGTATCATTGCCAAATATGACAGGATGTAATCCATGTGTACCTACCGCATAAGTAATCCCATTATCCTGAGCGTATAAGGCGTGAACATTGGTTACCGGGCCGGCCAATCCGGAAAATGTGTAGGCAGGTTTTAAATATTTTCTGTTTCCCAGCGAATCAAGTTTCAGCAAATAGCGCTCCGGTCCTGTAGCAAAAAAGGAGGTATCTGACAGCCATGTATTACCCAATACCCGAATGGTGGTAGTAATATTACCATTGCCATCCACCCCGACAGGATGTGGTTGTTGTGCACCATTGCTGGAAGTAGCAACCCACTGGTGCCAGAGCATATTTCCATTGGAATCAAAACTGCCAATAAACAAATGCGCGTTGGAGGTCTGTGGATTAACGCCAAAGGTATCGCTGTCCCAGGTTACGGAAAACTTGTTATGGCTACCTATCACATAGATATTATTGTGTTTACCTGCATACAGATACGCACCACTTGCTGTTCCAAAATCTCCCACCCGGTTGGTGTGTTTAAACCACTGGAAATTGCCCGCAGTGTCATATTTGGCAATAAACATCTGTGTTTTGTCGCCGCTGGCGGTATTATAGGTATTGCCACCGACCGATACAGGCTGTAAAACTTCACCGGTAATGTACACATCTGCGCCTGTCACAAGTATATCCTTTGCGGTAATACGCTGTTCGCCGACATCATCAGATGCCAGGATTCGCTCTGCCCATAGAAATGTACCTGCCGAGTCAGCTTTTGCGAGAAATACGCTATACGAAGGATTCCCTTCTAGCGTAAGTCCATTTCCAAAATCCAGAATGGAAAAGCTATTGGTCTGGTCATATTCACCGCAGACATACACATTACCGGCAGCATCATTGGTGACTGCATTGCCATTGTTGGCGCTTTTTCCTTTTATTCCTCTGGCCCATATGGCATTTCCATCGGTGTCATATTTGGCGAGAAAAACAGGCCCCTCGGTATTGACAGTATTGTTTTGCACAACGGTGTGAGTTCCCCACATAACCGTCCCGGTAAAATCACCAAATACATAACTGTTTCCCCAAAGGTCAACAGACAGATCGCGGGTTTCCACCCCCTGACCCACACTTTGCCTTGCCCATTGATGTTGAGACCGGAGAGAAATAAAAGAAAGGATAAGAATTGTGAGAAGAATAAGGCGATGATTCATGGCAAATGAATTTATAGTGTAAACAGAGGTAAAATTCACCTGTTACACCTTTTAAATCCATCGCTCAAATGAGGTATTTTGCCAGAAAATCAGGCGCCGTATCCATTGCCGGCGATATAGCTTTCCAACTCCTGAATGGTGTTGGCTTGTTCGGAAATCATTTCCTTAACTACATCTCCGATGGTGATCATCCCCATGATTTTCCCATCTTCCATTACGGGTAGGTGTCTGATTCTTCGGTCGGTCATCAGCCTGAGGCAGGCAGAGAGGGATCTGTTGGGTTTGACAAAATACACCTTATGTGTCATCAGATCGCTGATGGCTGTATGGTGCGAAGACTTTCCGTGGAGAATGACTTTACGGGCATAATCCCTTTCGGAAAAAATGCCAACGAGTTCATCATTTTGCGTCACGAGCACGGCACCGATATTTTTTTCGGCCATAAGCTCAAGTGCAGCAAAGACAGTAGAGTTGGGAGAAACGGACCATACAGCTGATCCTTTTTTTGATAAAAGTTGTCTTACAGTAGCCATAGGTAACCTCCTTTTTTTGAGAATCTACGAAATTCGGAGGAATAAACCAAGCGGTTGGTTTTGCTAGAGTTTGATTGTATCAGATCTTAGCAGCGAGTAAATAGCCGTATCGAGGAACTTTCCGTTGAAGTAATAATCTTCCCGGAAATAGGCCTCACGCACAAACCCAAGTTTTTCCAGCAGTTGCGCCGAAGCATGATTGCCGGGATTGATATGCGCTTCGATCGAATGAAGATTCATTTTTTCGAATCCAAAACCCATGACAAATTTCATTGCCTCTGAGGTCAGGCCCATTCTGTGAAAGTCAGGATGGAGCATATAGCCAATTTCGGCGCGAAAGTTATGGATTTTCATACGCCAGTAACCGATCGTACCAATCAGTCGCGGATCGTCGCGAAGACACATACCCCAGGCGATTCCCTCGCTTTTTACCCTGTTTTCCTCAATGCTTCTGATAAGAGCCAGCGCATCTTCCGGGCTATGGCAAAGCGGCCGGTCAATGTACTTCATTACCCGTTTGTCGGACCGGAGAAAAAACATTTCCTGCACATCTGCATCGACAATCTGCCGGAGGAACATGCGGGGCGTTTCGAGGATGGGAAAGGGGGAAAAAGGGAGATCCATACAAATTTTCTCGTGATGATTTTTGCACGACCTAAGGTAGATAAATTAGCTGATATTCATTCACCAGGTCACATATCTAATAGTTTTTAACTCTTCCCCCTCACTGTTTTTTTTGTGAAAACTGTACACCACATGTACCCTTCCATCACGACTCTGTATAATTGCCGGATAATGAGACCTTGCACCAGAATCCGTTTCCAAATGCTTCAGCAATTGCCAGGTTTTACCTTCGTCATTTGACATGGATACCGCAAGCGAATGCCGCCCATCCTCAGTGTCGTTGTGCACCAAAAGCCAGGGCCCGTCTGTGAGTTGTAAGGCATCTGCCGCAGAACCAGGATTCGGAATTTTACTATCGACCACGACTGACCAGTGAAATCCTCCGTCAGTCGAATGACTCTCCATCAGCCGCTGCGGGGGAGGGCCATTGTCCCGCATAAGCGCGACAATCGTACCGTCTTTGCGCTGCAACAATGTAGGTTGTACAGGTCCAAGCCCCACCAGTGGTTCGCTAAATTTCCAGTTTTGTCCACCATCGTCCGTAATAGCCATCAATGAAAAATCAAACCCATCAGAATAAAGCGGCAATATCATTCGCCCGTTGGCCAGAAAAATCGGCTTATTGCGCGTTTGCCATCCAAGCCTGCGAAAACGGGGATACCCCATTTCTTTGGACACGACATTGCCCAGGCTATCGGTTCCTTTTCCCCTGGCCATCCAGTCTTTACCCATGGCCAGGTCATTAATTGTTGCTATCCGCGCCTCAAATCGTTGCCGCGCAGTATGGGCATCGGTTTCGCCCATTTTGGAAAAAAAATCTACTTTTTCCAATAGCTGCGCATACTCCTCAAACTTAGTTCTGACCGCAACGACAAAGGGATCATCAGGACCGATTCCCTGCTCGGTTTCACCGCCGGGTTTCATGTGAATTACATCCTGCCATTTCCAAACAGGCGCGCCAGGGTTGAGATAATTGTCACTCTGGCGATATTTCAACAGAGAAGTTTCCCACTGATTGGACAGCACAGTGTACCATACCAGCCACAACCTCTGCTCCGGATCGAGAAAAAGTACAGGATTGATATCGGGAAAACCGGACACATCTGCCATAAGAAAAGGTGGAGACCACTTACCCGTATTCTTTTCCAGGCGGGCACCCATAATTACCACATCATCTGCCTGTCTTTCTCCTGATCCCTGAAACCACGCTACAAGTATATCTCCGTTGGGAAGTTCGGCCAGAGTAGAACCGTGAACATGTTGCGGCTGAAGAGGAAAAATATTGCTCTGAGAAAAAATAAGAAGACAATGTATACACGTAAACCAGAGCAGAACCAACTTTTTCATACAACAGGATATTAGGCAAAATCCAAAATTATAAGTCAAAATCACCCCAATGAAACCGGTGCATATTGCTGATTTCGTTTTAAAAAGTCAACATCACTCCGGGAATTCCTATATTCCAGTCATGCTATTGCCTAAACAATTCATTTCTATGACAACTCAAATAAAAGCCTTTGTATTTCGCGCTTTGATACTCAGTATCAGCTTATTGGTACTACCGCTGTCTGACACTTTCGGCCAGGCACTTTCGTTGCCCGACGGCGGGGTCAACCATAAAAGCCATGCAGGAAGGCGCGTGGGTGTTACCGATATAGAAGTCCACTGGAATGCGCCCGGCGTAAAAGGAAGAGAAGGAAAAATATGGGGAACCCCTGTGGCTTATTACGGTTTTTCGGTCCTGGGTTTTGGCTCTGACGGAGAGTCGCCCTGGCGCGCCGGTGCCAATGAAAGCACCACGATTTCCTTTTCCACTGACGTGACCATCGAAGGCAAAAAACTGGCAGCCGGAAAATATGGATTTTTTATTGCCCTGGGTCCTGACTCTTCCACTCTCATCTTCTCGTCAAACACAGCCGGCTGGGGCAGCTATTTTTACAAACCCGAACAAGACGTGATGCGTGTTTCGGTAAAACAGCAAAAAGATATTCCCCAAAACAGAGAATGGCTGGAATATACTTTCTCTGACCAGACAGATCATTCTGTTGTGATTGCATTGGAATGGGAACACTGGCGGATACCATTTACCGTAGAAGTTGATCTGAAAGCGACGACCCTGGCTTCCATCGAGCGGCAGATGAGTGGTGCGCTGGGTTTTGACCCTCCAAGCCTCCAGGCTGCAGCACAATGGTGCCTTTCCAACAATGTAAATCTGGATCAAGCGCTGGTTTGGATCAATAGTGCAACAAATCCCAGCCTGGGCGGCGTTACTTCTTTTGCAGCACTTTCGACGAAAGCGGGGCTATTGCGCCAAAAAGGCAATACCAGTGAAGCCGATGCTGCCATGCAGGCTGCGCTGACAAATGCCACGGTACTTGAGTTGCACGTTTATGGCCGTCAGTTGATCGCCCAGAAAAAATACGAAGAAGCCTTTGCCGTTTTTGAGCAAAATTTTAAGAAAAACGGCGACACCTGGCCCACACATGTAGGCATGGCGCGGGGATATTCGGCTATCGGTGATGCAAAAAAAGCCTTAAAACACGCAAAAATTGCGCTGACTCAGGCCCCTGATGACTTAAACAAAAGTTCGCTGGAAGCGATGATCAAAACGCTGGAGGACGGCAAGCTATTGAATCAGTAGAACTGAGATCCGTTTTTAGCTGCGTACTTTCATAAAAGCAGGAGGATTTTTTTTATCCTCTCGGGGAAAATTTATATTTATCCCTAACTACTACTATGCCTATGATACGCAGAAACTTTCTTCAGCTTTCAGCCGCAGCAGGCGCAGGGATTTCCCTCCAGTTGCTGGCGCCTTCGTGTATGATTCCCGCAGAAAGCCCATACAGAAAAAATATCGGCCTGCAACTGTACACGGTGAGAGACCAAATGGCTGCCGATGCAGCCGGTACACTCAAAGCCATTCGCGACCTTGGCTACTACCAGGTTGAAACCAGCAATACTCAACTGGCAAAAATCAAGCCCCTGGCTGATGACCTCGGGCTGGTAGTCAAAAGTTCTTTTGTTGACGGCCCCATCATTACCGGCCGATGGGATCTGCGCGGGGTAGAAGATCCCGGCATCACCTTTGAAAGTGTCGTGGAAGAAGCCCATACACACGGCATTTCGCACATCGTGTTTGGGTATATGATGAAAGGAGAACGCACAAAACTTGACGATTATCGCTCGGTTTCAGACAAACTCAACGCAGCAGGCGAACTGTGCCGCCAGGCCGGAATACAACTCTGCTATCACAACCACGCTTTTGAGTTTGAGCCGATGGAAGGTTCCACCGGATTTGATATTCTGGTGGAAAAATTTGACAAAGATCTCGTCAAATTTGAGCTCGATATATTTTGGTCCAGCCTCGGCGGCGTAGAGCCGGTAGGACTGATGGAAAAACTTGGAAGCAGGCTTTCCCTTATCCATCTGAAAGACAAACTTGCAGGCACGCCGGTACAATACGACGAATCACAGGTACCCAAAGACGCATTCAAAGAACTCGGCAACGGCGAAGTGGATATCAAGGGTGTGCTCACAGCAGCCGAAAAATATGGGGTGGATTATTGTATGGTAGAACAGGATCAGTCTCCTGACCCGATCAACAGCATAGGTGTGAGTCTCGATTTTATGAAAAAAGCCTGGGTGTAAGATAAAAGAAAGAACAAAGTAACTGATGAAAGTCATCTGTTTTATAGTCAGTATTCACTTGCTTTGGGCGGAATTGTAGGTAAATCAGAAAAAATATTACCTTCTTTTTTATTCATCTGTTTTCTTATTTAGAATCTTTCTAAATTTGTACCCCTATACTTAACTGGTCTAATCATATGATTACGCAGCGTTTGGACAAATACAGGATCAATCAGATGGCCGAGATCAGCACCGTAGTGCAAAATAGTCTGACTGCAAAACTTACCGATATGGGTTTATTCTCCGGTAAGAAAATCAAGGTACTATTCCGTGCTCCGTTGGGAGATCCGATCGCCGTCGATGTAGAGGGTTATATTCTTTCGTTACGACTGGATGAAGCTGCTATGATACAGGTTACACCGGTTGAATGAATGAACCCACGTGGATAAAATTGAAAAAATTGCACTCGTAGGCAACCCCAATTCCGGGAAAACATCGGTTTTTAACCAGCTGACCGGGATGAATCAACAGGTAGGTAACTACCCGGGTATTACCGTTGACAAAAAATCGGGGACACTCAGGCTTCCGGATGGAAGAAAGATATCTGTGCTGGATTTGCCGGGAACCTACAGTTTATATCCCCGGTCTGAAGATGAACGGGTAGTATTTGACCTTCTGAGCAATCCCGCCAGTCCTGACTTTCCAGATCTGGTCATTGTTGTGATTGATTCTACGAATCTGGAACGCAATCTACTCTTATTCACCCAGATATACGATCTCAACATTCCTTGTATGCTGGTGCTGAATATGATCGACATTGCCACCAAAAACGGAATTGTCATCGATCACAAAAAGCTCAGCCAGGCATTTTCCGACACACTGGTTATTCCGGTAAATGCGCGAAAAGGAGAGGGGATCGATGCACTGAAAAAACATCTTTCGGATTTCAAAAAACCGGTGCCCCACCAGCCTTTTGTGACACTTCAGTCGGTAGCGCACGTTGCTACTACGCTTGACCCTGTTGCCATTGAGCCGCATTTACTTATCTCAACAGATGATGCCGCGCAGGTAGCGGAAACCAAAGAGCGATATCTGAAAATCAGGGATCTGCTTCAGCACATTGTAAAAACGCAATCTAAAGTTGGCCTCAACCGCAAAATCACTTCCAGGCTTGACCAGATTGTCGTCCACCCGATTGCCGGTTATGCCATATTTCTTGGGATATTATTTGTAATGTTTCAGGCGATCTACTCACTGGCAGAAATACCCATGAACCTCATCGACGAGGTATTTCTCGTCCTCAGCCAATGGTGTAAAGAAGTGCTGCCCGCAGGTATTTTCACCGATCTGCTTGCCGAAGGAATTGTACCGGGGCTGGGCGGTGTGGTTATTTTTGTGCCTCAGATCACCCTTTTGTTTCTGTTTATTGTCCTGCTGGAAGAAACTGGTTATATGTCCCGGGTGGTATTTATTATGGACAGACTGATGCGCCCATTTGGTCTGAATGGGAAAAGTGTGGTACCGCTGATTTCCGGCGTTGCCTGCGCGATTCCGGCCATCATGGCGACCCGCAACATCGACAACTGGAAAGACCGGCTGATCACCATTATGGTTACGCCGCTGATGAGTTGTTCTGCCCGACTGCCTGTATATACCTTGCTGATTGCACTCGTGGTTCCCGACCAGCGAATCGGTGGGATCATAAACCTGAAAGGGCTGGTATTGTTGGGGTTATACCTCGTGGGAGTTGTCGCAGCGCTGGTTGCGGCCATTATTTTCCGCTACATCATCAAATCCAAACAAAAAAGTTTCCTTGTATTGGAGTTGCCTCATTATAAAATGCCCCGCTGGAACAATGTATGGAT